>NZ_JBVHVF010000007.1:0-238401 GCF_055564955.1 Streptomyces sp. NPDC028910
GTCTCCTTCGACATCGACGCGAACGGCATCATGCACGTCACGGCCAAGGACCTCGGCACGGGCAAGGAGCAGAAGATGACCGTCACCGGCGGCTCTTCGCTCGGCAAGGACGAGGTCGACCGCATGCGCCAGGAGGCCGAGCAGTACGCGGAGGAGGACCACCGCCGCCGCGAGGCCGCCGAGTCCCGCAACCAGGGCGAGCAGCTCGTCTACCAGACGGAGAAGTTCGTCAAGGACAACGAGGACAAGGTCCCGGCCGAGGTCAAGACCGAGGTCGAGACCGCGATCGCCGAGCTGAAGGAGACGCTCAAGGGCGAGGACACGGCCGAGATCCGCACCGCGACCGAGAAGCTCGCCGCGGTCAGCCAGAAGCTCGGCCAGGCGATCTACGCCGACGCGCAGGCCGCCCAGGGTGCCGCCGGTGCGGCCGCGGGTGACGGCGCTCAGGCCAAGGCCGACGACGATGTCGTCGACGCCGAGATCGTCGACGACGAGAAGCCGAAGGGTGGCGCTGCCTGATGTCGGAGGAGACCCCGGGTTTTGACGAGAAGCCCGATGTCCCCGACGCCGCTCAGGACGACGCTGAGCCGAAGGCCGCCGACCCCGCCAAGGAGGAGGCGGCGGCCCCGGCCGGGGACGCACAGTCCGCAGGACAGGACGTAGCCCTGCTGGCGCAGCTGGACCAGGCCCGTACGGCGCTCTCCGAGCGCACCGCGGACCTCCAGCGGCTCCAGGCGGAGTACCAGAACTACCGCCGCCGGGTGGAGCGGGACCGGATCACCGTCAAGGAGATCGCGGTCGCGTCCCTCCTGACGGAGCTGCTCCCGACCCTGGACGACATCGGCCGGGCGCGGGAGCACGGCGAGCTGGTCGGCGGCTTCAAGTCGGTGGCCGAATCGCTGGAGACGGTCGCCGCGAAGATGGGCCTCCAGCAGTTCGGCAAGGAGGGCGAGCCCTTCGACCCGACCATCCACGAGGCCCTGATGCACTCGTACGCGCCGGACGTCACCGAGACGACCTGCGTGGCGATCCTCCAGCCGGGGTACCGGATCGGCGAGCGTACGATCCGTCCCGCGCGGGTCGCGGTGGCCGAGCCCCAGCCGGGCGCGGCCCCCAAGTCCGAGTCGGCGGAAGGCGAAGCGCCGTCGGACAAGGACGCGGATGCCCCCGACAAGGGCTGATGTCGAACAAGTAGAGGCACGAGAGGAGGGACACCGGGGATGAGCACGAAGGACTTCGTCGAGAAGGACTACTACAAGGTCCTCGGTGTCCCGAAGGACGCGACCGAGGCCGAGATCAAGAAGGCGTACCGGAAGCTCGCACGCGAGTTCCACCCGGACGCCAACAAGGGCGACGCCTCCGCCGAGGAGCGCTTCAAGGAGATCTCCGAGGCGAACGACATCCTCGGCGACCCGAAGAAGCGCAAGGAGTACGACGAGGCCCGCACCCTCTTCGGCAACGGTGCCTTCCGCCCCGGGCCGGGCGGGGGCGGCGGCTCGTTCAACTTCGACCTGGGCGACCTCTTCGGGGGCACGCAGCAGGGCGGCGCCGGGGCCGGCGGCTTCGGCGGCGGCCTGGGCGACGTCTTCGGCGGCCTCTTCAACCGCGGCGCCGGCGCCGGTGCGGGAGCCCGTACCCAGCCGCGCCGCGGCCAGGACATCGAGTCGGAGGTCACCCTCTCCTTCACGGAGGCGGTGGACGGGGCCACGGTCCCGCTCCGGATGTCCTCCCAGGCACCCTGCAAGGCCTGTTCGGGCACCGGCGACAAGAACGGCACACCCCGGGTGTGCCCGACCTGCGTCGGCACCGGCCAGGTCTCGCGCGGCAGTGGCGGCGGCTTCTCGCTGACCGACCCCTGTGCGGACTGCAAGGGCCGCGGCCTGATCGCGGAGATCCCCTGCGACGTCTGCAAGGGCAGCGGGCGCGCCCGCAGCTCCCGCACGATGCAGGTCCGGATCCCGGCGGGCGTCTCCGACGGCCAGCGGATCCGGCTGCGCGGCAAGGGTGCGCCGGGCGAGCGCGGCGGTCACGCCGGTGACCTCTATGTCGTCGTGCACGTCGGTAGCCACCCGGTGTTCGGCCGCAAGGACGACAACCTGACCGTGACCGTGCCGGTGACGTTCGCGGAGGCGGCGCTGGGCGCCGACATCAAGGTCCCGACCTTGAACGGCCCCTCCGTGACGCTGAAGCTGCCGCCGGGCACTCCCAACGGACGCACCATGCGGGCCCGCGGCAAGGGCGCGGTCCGCAAGGACGGCACCCGCGGGGACCTGCTGGTGACGGTGGAGGTCGCCGTCCCGACCGAGTTGTCGGACAAGGCACGCGAGGCACTGGAGATGTACCGCGAGGCGACGGAGTCGCAGGACCCGCGCTCCGCGCTGTTCGAGTCCGCGAAGGGAGCATGACATGGACGGCCGCCGACGCACGTCACGTCTGGGCAACGGGTACCAGCTCACCGATGAGACTCCGGTCTACGTGATCTCGGTGGCCGCCCAGCTCTCGGGCCTGCATCCGCAGACCCTGCGCCAGTACGACCGTCTCGGCCTGGTCTCCCCGGACCGTACGGCTGGCCGCGGCCGGCGCTACTCGGCCCGTGACATCGAACTGCTCCGCACGGTGCAGGCGCTGTCGCAGGACGAGGGCATCAACCTGGCGGGGATCAAGCGGATCATCGAGCTGGAGAACCAGGTCGCCGCGCTCCAGCAGCGCGTGGCCGAGCTCTCCGCGGCGGTCGACGGCGCTGCGGCCACCCTCCGGGCCCGCGAGGCCCAGGTCCACGCCTCGTACCGGCGCGACCTGGTCCCGTACCAGCCCCCGCAGCCGGGCAACGCGCTCGTGGTGTGGCGGCCCGCCCCCAAGCGCCCGCTGGACTGACCGGGCGGCTCCGCTCGTCTTCACGCTCACCGACAGGCTCCGCCCCGCCCAGGGCGGGGCCTGACGGCTTTCTAGAGCCCTTGCGGGGCCTGGTCCTGCTCCTGGTCCTGCTCCTGGTCCTGCTCCGGGTCCTGGTCGCGGTCGCCCTCACAGTCCCTGTCCCCGTCCGGGGCGGAGGGCCCGCCCAGGATGCCGGACTGGGCGATGAGGTAGCCGAGCTGGGCGCGGCTGCCGCTGCCGAGGGTGGTGGCGAGTTTGGCGATGTGGGCGCGGCAGGTGCGGACGTTCATGCCGAGGCGGCGGGCTATGGCCTCGTCGACGTGCCCCTCGACGAGCAGCTGCGCGATGGTCCGCTGCACGCCGGTGATCCCGCCGGGGGTGCGCCGGTACGTCACTTCCTCCTGCAGGGGCACGGCGCGGTGCCACAGCTGCTCGAAGACCTTGATGAGGTAGTCGACCAGTCCCGGATGGCGCAGTTCCAGCGCGACCCGGCGGTCGTCGCTCACCGGGATGAAGGCGACCGTGCGGTCGAAGATGATGAGACGCTCTATCAGCTCTTCCAGGGTGCGGATCTCCACCTTCCCGGTGGAGATCCGGTCCACGTAGGCGAGCGTGCCCTGGCTGTGCCGTGCGGTGTGCTGGTAGAGGGTCCGTATGCTGACCCCGCGGTCGATCAGCGGCTGGTCCCGTTCCAGGGCCTGTGTGAGGGCCACGGAGGGCCGGGCGCCGCCCGGTTGGACCGTCAGCACCTCGGTGTGGCATTCGGCGGTCGCGAGGTTCAGGGCGGCGTTGATGCGCTCGAAACCCTCCAGCACCGTGATGGCGTGGGTGTTGGCCGGACTCTGTGCGCTGATGGCCAGGAAAGGCTCGAAAGTGTCGGTGAGATCTACAGCGCTGCGCCGGCGGTCTTGGATCTCGCGTTCAATCGGGTGCAGCCGTTGAGCCAATGCGACGGACGGGGGAACCGGACGGAGCTGGTTCGCGTCATCCGGGTCGGGTTGCAGAAGGGCGAATTCCAGCAGGCAGGGGGCGTTCTGGATCTCGCCCCGGGCGATCCGGCCGGTGCTCAGTGCCGTCGCGTAGAGCCGCGTTCCCTCGGTGCACATGGACGTGACGGGGTGGGGATGTGTCGGTTTTGTCTCGTTTCGCGTCAAATCTCCACCCCCCAGGGTCCTGAACATGCAAGAACATGATGCATCGTCCCTGTGGCATTGACGTGCCTGAATGAGCCATCGTCTGACACGCGGGGGAGAGGATTCCATCAAGTGAGGACGAAGCCGACCATGAACGAGAGAATGCTTCGCTCGGTGCTTGCCATAGTTTTCTCCGCCGTTGCGGTTATTGGGGCAGTCAGCGCCGTCGAAAGTGACGCGGGGAGCGCTAGGGACGGTCAGGGAACGAGCCTGACGAGCACGGAGTTCGACACCGGTTGGACCACAGCGCCCGTGGGGAAGTACGCGGACACCGGCTGGACCAGCGGTGAGCTCGGCGGAAAGTCCGATACCGGTTGGACCGAGGCTCCTGTGACGGTGTCGGCATGACGCCCGACGACCGCGGCTTCCGCCGCGAGATGGCCTCCGCCTACCGCTCGGGCTGGCAGTTCATCGACCTCGCCACGGCCATCCCCCACCCTGGCGACTCGTTGATGGTCACCCTGTTCGGCCAACCGATCGTCGTCGCGCGCGAGGAGGACGAGGACGTACGCGCCTACCGGTGCCTGCGCCGCCCGCGGGGCGCGCCGCAGCCCGTCCGCTGCGAGGTGCGCTACGGAATGGTCTTCGTCAACCTCGATCAGCGCGACCACCAGCTCTTCGAACCCGATATCACCACCGCCACCCCCCGCAGTGCCTGAAGCGATTCCCCCGTCGTTGCAGATCGCTCAGGCGCTACCCCCACACAACGGCGCCATCGTGGACCTGACCACGATGGCGCCGTTGTGATGTCCGCGTCCAGTGCGTGAACCGGACAAGATGAAGGATCAACGGCTCAGGCGCGCCCCATGGCCCGGTCCAGGCTGATCTCCATGACCACTCGGTCGGGATTGGGCGACGGCGTCCGCCCGTACCGCTCCGCGTAGCGCGCCACCGCCTCGGCGACCGACGCCTCGTCCGTACGGATCACCGCGCGCCCCTCCAGGGTGGCCCAGCGGCGCCCTTCCATCTGGCAGACCGCGACCCGGGCCCCGCCCGGGTGCACGGCCTGCGCCGCCAGGATGTTGCGGATCTTCTTGCTGTGCTTGTTGCTGATCACCCGCGCCAGCCCGGCCTCCGGGTCGTACGTCACGCCCACCGGCACCACGTGGGGCGTGCCGTCGGGGCGCGGGGTGGTCAGCGTGCAGACGTGCCGCTCCCGCCAGAAGGCGAGGTACTCGGGCGTCGGATTGAGTACGTCATGGGACATGGGGCGAAGGGTACGGCTCCGCTGTGTCCCGCACTGCCTTGAGTGGAATAGACTCAACTTTGCATACGCTGACTCTGTCAGACCGAGTTCTGTACGCCCTCCGGAGAGGAGAAGACGCAGTGGACGCCGAGCTGACCAACAAGAGCCGGGACGCGCTGAACGCGGCCACCAGCAGGGCCGTCAAGGACGGCCATGCCGATCTGACCCCCGCGCACCTGCTGCTGGCCCTGCTCGCCGGCGAGGACAACGAGAACGTCATCGACCTGCTGGTCGCCGCCGACGCCGACCAGGCCGCCGTACGGAGCGGCGCGGAGCGGCTCCTCGCCGCCCTCCCCAGCGTCACCGGCTCCACGGTCGCGCCCCCGCAGCCCACCCGCGAGCTGCTCGCCGTACTCGCCGAGGCCGACGCCCAGGCCGGCAAGCTCGGCGACGAGTACCTCTCCACCGAGCACCTGCTCATCGCCATCGCCGCCAAGGGCGGCGCGGCAGGTGAGGTCCTTTCCACCCAGGGGGCCAGCGCGAAGAAGCTGCTGGGCGCCTTCGAGAACGCGCGAGGAGGGCGACGGGTGACCACCCCCGACCCCGAGGGTCAGTACAAGGCGCTGGAGAAGTTCGGCACCGACTTCACGGCGGCCGCCCGCGAGGGCAAGCTCGACCCGGTCATCGGCCGTGACCAGGAGATCCGGCGCGTCGTACAGGTGCTCTCGCGCCGTACGAAGAACAACCCGGTGCTCATCGGCGAGCCCGGCGTCGGCAAGACGGCCGTCGTCGAGGGCCTGGCCCAGCGCATCGTCAAGGGCGACGTCCCCGAGTCCCTGAAGAACAAGCGGCTCGTCGCCCTCGACCTCGGTGCGATGGTCGCCGGCGCCAAGTACCGCGGCGAGTTCGAGGAGCGGCTGAAGACCGTCCTCGCCGAGATCAAGTCCAGCGACGGCCAGATCATCACCTTCATCGACGAGCTGCACACGGTCGTCGGCGCGGGCGCCGGCGGCGACTCCGCCATGGACGCGGGCAACATGCTCAAGCCCATGCTGGCCCGCGGCGAGCTGCGCATGGTCGGCGCGACCACCCTCGACGAGTACCGCGAGCGCATCGAGAAGGACCCGGCGCTGGAGCGGCGCTTCCAGCAGGTGCTGGTGGCCGAGCCGTCCGTCGAGGACACCATCGCGATCCTGCGCGGCCTCAAGGGCCGCTACGAGGCGCACCACAAGGTGGTCATCAACGACAGCGCGCTCGTCGCCGCCGCGACCCTCTCCGACCGCTACATCACCTCCCGCTTCCTCCCCGACAAGGCCATCGACCTCGTCGACGAGGCCGCCTCCCGGCTGCGCATGGAGATCGACTCCTCGCCGCTGGAGATCGACGAGCTCCAGCGCGCGGTCGACCGCCTGCGGATGGAGGAGCTGGCGCTGAAGAACGAGTCCGACCCGGCCTCCCTGGAACGCCTGGAGAAGATCCGCAAGGACCTCGCGGACAAGGAGGAGGACCTGCGGGGCCTGACCGCCCGCTGGGAGAAGGAGAAGCAGTCCCTCAACCGGGTCGGTGAGCTCAAGGAGCGCCTGGACGACCTGCGCGGACAGGCCGAGCGCGCCCAGCGCGACGGCGACTTCGACTCCGCCTCCAAGCTGCTCTACGGGGAGATCCCGGCGCTGGAGCGCGAGCTGGCGGAGGCCACCGAGGCGGAGCAGGAAGCCGCCCGGGACACCATGGTCAAGGACGAGGTGGGCCCCGACGACATCGCGGACGTCGTCGGGGCCTGGACGGGCATCCCGGCCGGCCGGCTCCTGGAAGGGGAGACGCAGAAGCTGCTGCGCATGGAGGACGAGCTGGGCCGCCGCCTGATCGGCCAGACGGAGGCCGTACGGGCCGTGTCGGACGCCGTACGCCGCACCCGCGCCGGCATCGCCGACCCGGACCGGCCGACCGGCTCCTTCCTCTTCCTCGGCCCGACGGGCGTGGGCAAGACGGAGCTGGCCAAGGCGCTCGCCGACTTCCTCTTCGACGACGAGCGGGCCATGGTCCGCATCGACATGTCGGAGTACGGCGAGAAGCACAGCGTGGCCCGTCTCGTCGGCGCGCCGCCCGGCTACGTCGGCTACGAGGAGGGCGGCCAGCTGACCGAGGCGGTCCGCCGGCGCCCGTACAGCGTGGTGCTGCTGGACGAGGTGGAGAAGGCCCACCCCGAGGTCTTCGACATCCTGCTCCAGGTCCTGGACGACGGCCGCCTCACGGACGGCCAGGGCCGGACGGTGGACTTCCGCAACGCCATCCTGGTGCTGACGTCGAACCTGGGGTCGCAGTTCCTGGTGGACCCGGTGACCCCGGCGGAGCAGAAGAAGGAGCAGGTCCTGCAGCTGGTCAGGGCGAGCTTCAAGCCGGAGTTCCTGAACCGCCTCGACGACCTGGTGGTCTTCTCCGCGCTGACCGAGGACGAGCTGGCGCACATCGCGCGGCTCCAGATCGGCCGTCTCGCCAAGCGGCTGGCCGACCGGCGCCTGACCCTGGACGTCACGCCCGAGGCCCTGGCCTGGCTGGCGGACAAGGGCAACGACCCGGCGTACGGCGCCCGGCCGCTGCGCCGCCTGATCCAGACGGCGATCGGCGACCGGCTGGCGAAGGAGATCCTGTCCGGCGAGGTCAGGGACGGCGACACCGTGCGGGTCGACGTGGCGGGCGAGGACCTGCTGGTCGGCAAGGCCCTCTGACCGGACCCGGGCCCGCCCCGTGTCCGCTCCCGGCCCGCCCCGTGTCCGCCCGCAGCGGATCGGGTGAGCCTGGGCTGGACACGGGGTGGGCGACATGGGGGAGGATGCATGTATCCGCACGAAGGGAAGTACACGGTGAGCATCGACCCGGCCTCGATTCCGAACTTCGGAGGGCAGCAGCCCGAACCGCAGGCCACAGGACCGGCGGGCCCCGTCGTCCCCGACCAGGACCTCGTCAAGCAGCTGCTGGACCAGATGGAGCTCAAGTACGTCGTCGATGACGAGGGTGACCTCGCGGCGCCGTGGGAGGAGTTCCGCACGTACTTCATGTTCCGCGGCGAGGACGAGCAGCAGGTCTTCTCCGTGCGGACCTTCTACGACCGTCCGCACAAGATCGACGAGAAGCCCCAGCTCCTCGAGTCGATCGACGACTGGAACCGCCGCACCCTGTGGCCCAAGGTCTACAGCCACACCCACGACGACGGCTCGGTCCGCCTGATCGGTGAGGCGCAGATGCTGATCGGCACCGGCGTCAGCCTGGAGCACTTCGTGTCCTCCACGGTCAGCTGGGTCCGCGCGTCCATCGAATTCGACAAGTGGCTCGTCGAGCAGCTCGGCCTGGAGAAGGAGATCGACTCCAACGGCGACGACGACGGCAACGGCACCAACTAGCCGTTACAGCGGGACGCGGGCGACCAGCAGCAAGTACAGCCCGTAGCCGTAACCGAGCCCGGCCACCACCGCGGTCACCACGACCGCGGTGCGCGGCCGGGCTTTCGCCATGACGGCGGCCAGCGGCAGGAGCAGCGGGAAGGCCGGCAGCAGGAAGCGCGGCTTGGACTCGAAGAAACCGGCTCCGCCGAAGGCGATCACCAGCAGGACCGCGGTGTACGCGAGCAGGGGCAGCGGGGTGCGGTCCAGTACCAGCAGCACCGCCAGGAGCCCGGCGGCGGCCAGCAGGACGACGGTCACGGTGGTGGCGAGCGGCACGTGTCCGCCGGTCAGGACCCGCTCGGCCGAGCGCAGCGCCCCGCCGCCGAAGTCGAACCGGGAGCCCCAGCTCCGCTGCACCGCGAAGTAGCCGCCGAGGGGGTCGCGCATCCTCACCCCGACGGCCAGGACGTACGCCGCCCAGCCCGCCGGCGCCACCAGCCCGGCCACCCACACCTCGGGCGCGCGGGATCTTCGTACGATGATCGCGTACAGGGCCATGGCCGAGACGGCGGCCGCGACGGCGAGCCCGGTGGGCCGGGTCAGTCCGGCGAGCACGGCGAGGCCGGCGGCCCACATCCAGCGGCCGCGCAGCAGGGCGTAGAGCGTCCAGGCGGCGAAGGCGGCCAGCAGCGCCTCCGTGTAGGCGAGGGTGAGGACCACCGCGTGCGGCAGCGCCGCCCACAGGCCCACGAGCAGCAGCCCGGCGCGCGGCCCGATGACCCGCTCCCCGACGCGGTAGATCCCGAGGGCGGCCACGGCGGCGGAGACCCAGGCGACGAGGAGGGCCGCGGGGACGAGCCCGCCGGGGAGTATGCCGGAGACGACCCGTATGAGCGTGGGGTAGAGCGGGAAGAAGGCGTAGTCGCTCTGTACGGGCCCGGTGCCGGTGAGGGCGTCGGGCCACATCAGGGTCCGCCCGTAGCCGTTGGCGGCGATCCCGAGGTACCAGGAGGAGTCCCAGGACCTGCCGAGCACCCGCAGCGGATCCCGTCCGGCCCACCAGGACCCGAGGGCGAGCACCAGCACCCCGCCGCCGCGTACGGCGGCGAACACCCCGAGCGCGAGCACCGTCGTGGGCGCGGCCGACCGGACGGCCCGGACCGCGCGCATCTCCAAGGGCGACGCGGACACGGTCGCTCTGCCCGTTGCCATGTATCCCGACTTTCCGGCTCTCGGTGGTCGTCCGCTCACCCGATCGTGAGGGCTTCGGGCACGTGTACGAACGTCAGCTTCACACCGGCCTCAGCCACCCCGCAACCACAAGCGGTGGCCGGGGCCGGTGCACGGAGCGCCCAGCACCCCTGGTACTCAGAACACAATCTGAGTACAGTCTGAGTATGAGCCTTGCTTACCTGGGAGCCGAACCCGAGTCGGTTTCGTTCACCGATCTGTCGAGAAACCCGAAGGCCGTAGCTGCCCGGGCTGCCGCTCTCGGCGCTCTGCGCGTCACCCATCGGGACGCGCCCGACATGGTGCTGACGACTGCCGTGCACGCGGAGCGCACCGAGGAGAACCTCACGACGGCGTCTCGGCTCTTCCTCGCGCTCATGAAGCACGATGACGGAGCCCGGTCGCTACTGCTGGCGCTGCCGGAAGTCTTCCCGTGGGTGCGGCATCTGGACGACGAAGAGATGCGCGCGTTCACCGTGGAACTCCTGGAAGCACTTTCCGATGCGGCAGAACTGGGTGCCAGGGAAGACGTGCACCGCGCGCTCGTTTCCTGGCGGGCGACGGCTCGCATCAACGCTGATCCGGATCAGCTCAAGGAAGCGCTGCGTCCGCTCGACGGGGAGGACCTGGGTCCGGTCGAGGTGGGCGGGTGAGCCCGAAGAAGGGCGATCGGGTCCGCGTTCCGCCGCTGAGCGGATGGAACGTCGTCTTTGGGACAACCGATGCGGTGACGGGGTGGGAGGAGCTGTGCCGCGCGGCTCTGCCCAGTGCCCACCGCTGCCTTGAGGCGCTGCGCACCAACCCGTTGTCGCGGCGGCCGGGTGCGCTACCTGGTCAGCCCTGAGACATCGACCGTCGTTCTGGTCTACGCGTCTACTCGGCACCCGAAAGACACTGAATAGCTCGTCTCTCCCGTGCGGCACGGGGCTGGCTGAAAGGCCGGGCCCCACGCCCGCACGTCCATCTGGCTCGCTCTCAGCGGGCCAGCCGACCGAGGCGCTCAACCGCCTCCTGCAATACAACCGTCCGCTTGCAGAAGGCCCAGCGGACCTGGGTGGCGCCGGCGGACGTGTCGTCGTAGAAGACCTGGTTCGGGATGGCGACCACGCCGCAGCGCTCCGGGAGGGCGCGGCAGAAGGCCAGGCCGTCCTTCTCGCCCAGGGGCGTGATGTCGGTGGTGATGAAGTAGGTGCCCTGCGGGCGGAAGACCTCGAAGCCGGCCGCCGTGAGGCCGTCGGCGAGGATGTCGCGCTTGGCGGCCAGGTCGGCGCGGAAGGCGTCGTAGTACGAGTCGGGGAGGGCGAGGGCCTCGGCGATCGCGTACTGGAAGGGGCCCGAGGAGACGTAGGTGAGGAACTGCTTCGCCGAGCGGACCGCCGCGACCAGCTCCGGGGGCGCGGTGACCCAGCCGACCTTCCAGCCGGTGAACGAGAAGGTCTTGCCGGCCGACGAGATCGTGACCGTGCGCTCGCGCATGCCCGGAAGGCCCGCCAGGGGGGTGTGGGCGCCCTCGAAGACCAGGTGCTCGTACACCTCGTCCGTGACGACCAGCAGGTCGCGCTCGACGGCCAGCTCGGCGATCGCCGCGAGCTCCACCGCAGTGAGGACGGTGCCCGTCGGGTTGTGCGGGGTGTTCAGCAGGAGCAGGCGGGTGCGCGGGGTGACGGCGGCGCGCAGTTCGTCCAGATCGAGGACGAAGGCCCCGGCGTGCGGGCGCAGGGTGACCGGGACGCGTACGGCGCCGGCCATCGCGACGCAGGCCGCGTACGAGTCGTAGTACGGCTCCAGGGCGATGACCTCGTCCCCCGGCTCCAGCAGGGCGAGGAGGGCGGCGGCGATGGCCTCCGTGGCGCCCGCCGTGACCAGGACCTCGGTGTCGGGGTCGTAGCCGAGGCCGTAGAAGCGCTGCTGGTGGGCGGCGATCGCGCTGCGCAGCTCCGGGACCCCGGGCCCCGGCGGGTACTGGTTGCCGCGTCCCGTGAGGACCGCGCGGGAGGCCGCCTCGGCGATCTGCGCCGGGCCGTCGGTGTCGGGGAAGCCCTGACCGAGGTTGATCGAACCGGTGCGGGCGGCCAGCGCGGACATCTCCGCGAAGATCGTCGTGCCGAAGGCCGCCAGACGGCGGTTCAGGAAGGGGCGGTCGCTGCTCACGGGTGCGCTCATGGGCGCCATCCTGCGGGCTACCTCTGGACTTCCTCAAGTGTGCTTTGGGCCGCGCGGGCAGGGGGCATCCCCCCTTCACGCGGGACGCGGGGATCCCGCTCCCCGGGAGGACCGGGGCGTGAGAGAGGCGGCGGACATGGGGTTCGTCTTCGTCGTGGTCGTGCTGTTGGTGTGGTTCTTCCTCGTGACCAAGGTGGTCCGGTCGTTCACGGGGCGGGGTTCGTCCCGTCGCCGGGGCCGCGGCGTCAGCTGGTGGACGGGCGGTGACTCGTCGTCGGGCTGCGGATCCTCCTCGTCCTGCGGCGGCTCGTCTTCCTCCTGCGGTGGCGGTGGGGGCGGCGGGGGCGGGGGATGCGGCGGCGGTTCCGGCTGACACGGGGCAGCCGGCGCCGTCCGGACGAGGGCGCCCGGCGGTCCGATTTCCTTCGGGCGCCCTCTCGTTCGCCGATGCATGACGACGCGCGGGACGCAACCGGTTGAACACGTGAACTGCGGAGCCCCCGGGGGGATGTAAACCCCGTCAAGTTGGGTAAAAACGCTGTGAGTGCCGTGCCTTTCATGATTCCCTCGGTTGAGTAGACCAGTCCTCGGGCCTCCCTGGACTTCCTGTGGACCCGTGCCGGTGTCCCCCCACCCGTTGACTACCGCTGGCGGGCCCCGGCCCATCTCCCTCGCGCGTTTGCGGAGCCGACTCATGCTCACGACCCTCCAGACCTCTTACACCGACACGCGTGCCGCCGATCTCGCCTGGGCCCTGGGTCGGGACCGGCTGCCCGCCCTGGCCGTACTGAACCTCGAACTGTCGGGTGCCAAGGTGGAGTTGCGCCTGCTCGGGGCCTCCCACCAGGTCCTTCTGGAGGAGGGGGAAGTGCTCTGCTCGGAGACGGTCGCCTGCATGCCCGGCAGCAGTACGCCGCTGCCGCTCGGCGTGGCCAAGCGGGTGGGCGACTGGGAGTACGAGTTCGCCGCGCGGGTCGAGACCCTGTCCCGCGGGTCCTTCGCGGGGCGGGCACAGGAGTTGCTCGCACTGGTGGCCGACCACCCGAACGGGCTAGCGGGTACCTTTCCCGGCAGCCCGCACGCCTTCACCGCCATGCTCGCGCAGCATTACGAGGGACAGATGCGCTGGCGGACCTGGCACGCGTACCCGCAGGAGGGTCAGCTGGTGGCCACCCGGACACGGGTGGGGGTGCGGACGGGAGCCGCGGCAGCGGTGGCCGTGGAGTCGCCCGCGCTGCTGTAGCGGGGCGGGCCGGCGCCCGGGGGCGTGGCTGCTTCGACACGGTTGCGCCAACTGGCCCAATCGGTACGCCACTTGCACCCATGTGGGTGACCGGATGTGAGTGGGCGGTGACGTACGGTTCGCTTCATGATCGACCGTTCCGTCCCGCGCCGGGTCCTCCCGGCTCCGGAGCCGCGGGGCGCCGCGACCGTCCCGGCCGCCCTGCCCGTACGGCCCCGGACCGGCCGACTCCTCGTCCTGGCCACCGTGTTCGTCTGCGCCGCCTGCGGGCTCGTGTACGAACTGGAGCTGCTCGCCCTGGGCACCTACCTCATCGGCGACTCCGTCACCCAGGCGTCGGTCGTGCTGTCCGTCATGGTCTTCGCCATGGGGGTCGGCTCCCTGCTCGCCAAAGGGCTGCGCCACCGGCCCGCCTTCGGCTTCGGCGCCATCGAGGCCGGGCTCGCCCTCCTCGGCGGGCTCTCGGCCATGGCGCTGTACGCGAGCTTCGCCTGGCTCGGGGAGTCCCGCCCCGTGCTCGTCGCCTTCTCCTTCGCCATCGGGGTGCTCATCGGCGCGGAGATCCCGCTGCTCATGTCCCTCATCCAGCGCATCCGCAGACAGGACGCGGGCGGGGCCGTCGCCGACCTGTTCGCCGCCGACTACGTGGGCGCGCTCGTCGGCGGCCTCGCCTTCCCGTTCCTGCTGCTCCCGAGGCTCGGCCAGCTCACCGGCGCCATGCTCACCGGCACGGTCAACGCGGCCGTCGGCGGCGGGCTGGTCCTGTGGCTGTTCCGCCGCGACCTGAGCCGGCGCTGCCGCTGGCTGCTGATCGGCGCGAACGCGGTCGTCCTGGTGGTGCTCGCCTCCGCGACCGTCCTCGCGGACGACTTCGAGCGGGTCGCCCGGCGCGCCGTCTACGGCGGGGAGGTGCGGGTCGCCGTCCGGACCGGGGTGCAGGAGCTGGTGCTCACCGGGCCCCCGACCGGCTCCCCGCGCTCCCTCGACCTGTACCTCGACGGGCGGCTGCGGGTCAGCGGTTACGACGAGTACCGCTACCACGAGTCCCTGGTGCACCCCGCGATGACCGGCCCGCACGCCCGGGTCCTGGTCCTCGGCGGCGGTGACGGGCTCGCCGCCCGCGAGGTGCTCCGCTACCGGGACGTCGCCTCCGTCACCGTCGTCGAGCTCGACCCCGGCGTGGTCCGGCTCGCCCGCACCGATCCGATGCTCTCCGCGCTCAACGCCGGGGCGTACGAGGACCCGCGCCTGGCCGTCGTCACGCAAGACGCCTTCCGCTGGCTGCGGGGGCCCGCCGCCCGCGACCGGTTCGACGTCATCGTCTCCGACCTGCCCGACCCGGGCATCACCCCGAGCACGAAGTTGTACTCGCAGGAGTTCTACGGGCTGGCCGCGCGGGCCCTGAGCCCCGGCGGCCGGATCGCCGTACACGCCGGACCGATGGCCACGCGCCCGCTTACCTACTGGACCGTCGACTCCACCCTGCGCGCGGCCGGCCTGCTGACCACCCCCTACAGCGCGGGCGGCCGCCTCTCCGGCTTCGCCGCCGGACCGGACCGCACCCCCCTCGGCGTGACCGAAGCACCGCCGCAGGACTGGGGCATCGTCCTGGCGGCCCGTGACCAGGCCCCCCGACTGCACGTGGACCGCGACACGCCCGCGCTGCGCTCGCTGTCGACCGGCTCACTGCAGGACGCCGCGCGCGACGCGGAGCGCACCCGGGTGAGCGGACTTCCCCCGTCGACCCTGCCGCACCCGCGGTATTCGTGACCCGGTGCGGTTCTCGTCGGTAGGCTCGACCGCATGGAGCATCAGGTGTTGGTCCCGGTACCGGCAGACGACCTCCGCGCCGTGCTGCGCGACCCGGCCCGCGTGGCCCGCTGCGTGCCGGGACTCCAGCAGGACGCCGACACCGAGGCCGGGCCGCTCTCGGGCCGGCTGAAGGTCCGGGTCGGCGGGAGCACCGTGACCTATCGGGGGACCCTGGTGGTCACCGAGCGGGACCCGGGGCACTTCGTCTTCGACGGCGAGGGCACGGAGGTCCGCGGCAGCGGGACCGTGACGTTCTCCCTGGACCTGCGGCTGACCCCGGTCGAGGACGGGACCCGGCTGGACTTCACCGGTGCGGCCACCGCCGACGGGCGCGCCGCCGCCTTCAGCGCCGAGGCCGCGGCCGGCGCCGTACAGCGGCTGCTGGACCGGGCCGCGGACCAGCTGACCGCCGGGTCCGCCGTCGCCGGTGACCCCGTGGCCGACGCCGAGGCCGAGGCCGAGGCCGTGGCCGAGGACGCCGAAGACACCGAGGACGCTTCGGACGTGGAGGGCCCGGGTTTCCCCGGGGACGAGATCACCGAGGTCACCGCCTCCGTATTCGACACCGATGTGCCGCCGCCGTCCCTGGATCCCTTCCTCACCGGTGACTTCGAGGACTTCGACGGGGCCCCGCGGCCCCCGGCCGAGGCCGCCCACGCCCGCCGCACGATGATCGGCCGCAGCGCGGAGGAGGTGGACCACGCGCCCCCGCGCGGCCGGTACGCCCCCGTTCCCCCGCCCACCGCCACCACCGCCGGCGACAGCCTGCGCTGGATCGCCCCGGCCGCCGCCCTCGCGCTGGCCTCGGCGGTCGTCATCGGCCGAGCCCTGCGCCGCCGTCGCTGACCTGCCGGCGCGGCCCGCATTAGGGTCGACCGCATGAGTACGCAACTGAGCGCCGGCGGCGCCGAGGTGACGGTCGACCAGGAGAACGGCTGCCGGATCAGCAGCCTGCGCATCGACGGGACGGAGCTGCTGCGCCAGGGGCCGAAGTACGGGGCCTTCCCGATGGTCCCGTGGTGCGGCCGGATCGAGAACGGTCAGTTCCGCGACGGGGCGACCCTCCACCAGATGCCGGTCAACCACCCGCCGCACGCCCTCCACGGCTTCGGGCGCGACGCACCCTGGCGGGCGGCCGGGGCCACCGCCACCGAGGCGGCCTTCACCTATGACCTCGCCGACCCGTGGCCGTACCCCGGCCGGGTCACCCAGGTCTTCGCGCTCGCCGAGGACGCGCTGACCCTCACCCTGGGCATCGAGACGTACGGGGACTCCTTTCCGGCCCAGGCGGGCTGGCACCCCTGGTTCCGGCGCGACCTCGGAACCGGCGGCGGAGCCGTGGAGATCGCCTTCGACCCCGCCTGGCAGGAAGAGCGCGGCGCCGACCACCTGCCCACCGGCAAGCGCATCGACCCGAAGCCCGGCCCCTGGGACGACTGCTTCGGCATGCCCGAAGGGGTCGACGTCACCCTCACCTGGCCCGGCGCGCTGGAGCTGCGGCTCACCAGCCGCGCCGAATGGGTGGTCGTCTACGACGAGGAACCCGAGGCCGTCTGCGTGGAACCGCAGTCCGGACCGCCGAACGGGCTGAACACCCTGCCGCGCCTGATCACCCCGGTGGATCCGCTGGAGATCTCCACGACGTGGACCTGGCGGCGGCTGCGCTAGCGCGCAATGAGGCCCTGCCCGGACAGGGCCTAAGCTCAGGGGCATGAGTGACGTACGGGATGCGCTTCTGCAGCAGATCAAGGACAAGGCCGTCGTGCACGGCAAGGTGACCCTCTCCTCCGGCCGGGAGGCCGACTACTACATCGACCTCCGCCGGATCACCCTCGACGGCGAGGCGGCCCCGCTCGTCGGCCAGGTCATGCTCGACCTCACCGCCGACCTCGCGTTCGACTGCGTCGGCGGTCTGACCCTGGGCGCCGACCCGGTCGCCACCGCGATGCTGCACGCCTCCGCCGCGCGCGGTCAGCGTCTGGACGCCTTCGTCGTCCGCAAGGCGCAGAAGGCGCACGGCATGCAGCGCCGCATCGAGGGCACCGACGTGAAGGGCAAGCGCTGCCTGGTCGTCGAGGACACCTCGACCACCGGCGGGTCCCCGCTGACCGCCGTCGAGGCCGTCCGCGAGGCCGGCGGCGAGGTCGTCGCCGTCGCCACGATCGTCGACCGCGGTGCGGCCGACGCGATCGCCGAGGCCGGCCTCCCGTACCTCACCGGCTACCGCCTCGAGGACCTCGGCCTGTCTTAGGGGCTGGGACGGCGACCGGCCACCGCCGCAACGGGCGGAGAAGGCCCTCTGTAGCTCCCAGGAAGGGCCTGACCTGCTCTTTCGCCGGCGCCCGGGATGTTTCACGTGAAACATCCCGGGCCGTTCGGCCCGCCCCGTGCGACTGGCGGGGTGGACCCTCGCGCGGAGTCTGGAAAGATAGGCGCGACGGTGACGTCGCCCCCAGGTCAGGGCCCGCAATAAGCACACTCCCCGCACATCCAAGGAGCGGACAGATGCCCATCGCAACCCCCGAGGTCTACAACGAGATGCTCGACCGGGCGAAGGCAGGCAAGTTCGCCTACCCGGCCATCAACGTGACCTCGTCCCAGACCCTGCACGCTGCACTGCGCGGCTTCGCGGAGGCCGAGAGCGACGGCATCATCCAGATCTCCACCGGTGGTGCGGAGTTCCTGGGTGGCCAGCACAACAAGGACATGGTCACCGGCGCGGTCGCCCTGGCCGAGTTCGCGCACATCGTGGCCGCCAAGTACGACATCACGGTCGCCCTGCACACGGACCACTGCCCCAAGGACAAGCTGGACGGATACGTCCGTCCGCTCCTGGAGGTCTCCGCCGAGCGCGTGGCCCGTGGTCTGAACCCGCTCTTCCAGTCGCACATGTGGGACGGCTCCGCCGAGACCCTGGCCGACAACCTGGCCATCGGCCAGGAGCTGCTCGCCAAGGCCGCCGCGGCGAAGATCATCCTCGAGGTCGAGATCACCCCGACCGGTGGCGAGGAGGACGGCGTCAGCCACGAGATCAACGACGAGCTCTACACCACCGTCGACGACGCGCTGCGCACCGCCGAGGCCCTCGGCCTGGGCGAGAAGGGCCGCTACCTGCTGGCCGCCTCCTTCGGCAACGTGCACGGTGTCTACAAGCCGGGCAACGTCGTCCTGCGCCCCGAGCTCCTCAAGGACCTCCAGGCCGGTGTCAGCGAGAAGTACGGCAAGCCCTCCCCGTTCGACTTCGTCTTCCACGGCGGCTCGGGCTCCACGGCCGAGGAGATCGCCACCGCGCTGGAGAACGGCGTCGTGAAGATGAACCTCGACACCGACACCCAGTACGCCTTCACCCGCCCGGTCGCGGACCACATGTTCCGCAACTACGACGGTGTCCTGAAGGTCGACGGCGAGGTCGGCACCAAGTCCAAGTACGACCCCCGCACCTGGGGCAAGGCCGCCGAGGCCGGCATGGCCGCGCGTGTCGCCGAGGCGTGCGCGAACCTGCGCTCCACCGGTACGAAGCTGAAGTAGTCGGCCGCAGCAGGCCGCCCCGAAGGGCCCGGTCCCCGTCCCACGACGGAGTCCGGGCCCTTCGGGGCATGTATGGCCCAGTGACCGGGGGCGTGGAGAGGGGCGAGGCGTACATGAGGGCTGCACGACCGCAGGTGAAGCAGGACCGTGCCGTGCGAACGCGCAGGGCGATCCTGGAGGCCGCCGCCGTGGTGTTCGAGGACCGCGGCTACGACGCGGCCAAACTGACGGACATCGTCAGACTCGCCCATGTCACCAAGGGTGCGCTCTACTTCCACTTCGATTCGAAGGAAGACCTGGCGCAGGCCGTGATCGACGCCCAGGTGAGCGCGCACGCGCCCTTCGTCCCGCAGGAGTTGAAGGCGCAGGAGTTCGTCGACATCGGCATGATCTTCTCGCACCGGCTCCGGCACGACGTGCTGATGCGGGGGAGCGCCCGGCTCACCCTGGAGCAGAACGGCCGGGGACTGGACCGGGCCGCGCCGTACCAGGGGTGGATCGACCTGCACACCGCCTTGATGGTGGAGGCGAAGGAGCGCGGCGAACTGCTCCCGCACGTGGACCCTTCGGGGCCCGCGCGGCTGGTGGTCGGTTCCTTCGCGGGGCTCAACGTCATGTCGCAGACGCTCGGGCTCGAACTGGACCGGGAGGTCTCGGCGCTCTACGCGAGCGTGATGCCGGGCGTGGTGGTCCCGGCGGTGGCGGCCCGGCTCGACACCGCGGCCGGTCGCGGGGGGCGGGCGTTGCACGGGGCGGACGGGTGCGCGTGCGGGGGCGGCTGAGACCGCCTGGGCCGGGGGGTTGGGGGCGGGTGCGGCGCCGTTGCCGGGGGCGCTGCCCCCGGACCCCCGCGCCTCAAACGCCGGCGGGGCTGGAGTTGCGCGGCGGGGCTGGATTTGCGCGGCAGACTGGGGGCATGTCCATTCATCAGAATCTTCTCGGGGGTCCCGCCCCCACTCACCTTCCCGACGAGCCGGGTCGTGAGGCCATCGCCGCGGGCGCCCCCGCCGTTGAGGTGGCGGCCGCGCACCCGACGTCCTCCCTCGCCTGGGCGCTCCTCGCCGACGAGGCCTTCGCCGCCGGCAGCACGGTCGAGTCGTACGCCTATGCCCGTACGGGCTACCACCGCGGCCTCGACGCCCTGCGCCGGGCCGGATGGAAGGGCCACGGCCCGGTCCCGTGGGAGCACGAGCCGAACCGAGGTTTCCTGCGCGCCCTGCACGCCCTGGCCCGCGCCGCCGAGGCGATCGGCGAGAAGGAGGAGTACGAGCGCTGCTCGACCTTCCTGCGCGACTCGTCCCCGACGGCGGCGGACACGCTGAGCGCCTGAGGCCGTACGGCGGGGAGTGACGCGGACCGTAAATCTATGGTCTGCGTCACTCTCCGCTGGAGCCGCGGCGCGGCGGGGTCCTATGATGCGGGCAGGGGACCGGGGCTCCACTCACCTCACGGAAGGAGCGGACCGCTACCCGGAAGCACGTGTCGAGGAGACAGCGATGTCGAACACCCTTGATGCCTCCGGAGTCGGCGGGTCGGACACCCCGAACCTCGACTTCGACGGCACGACCCCGTACGAGGACTACGTCCAGGCGGACGTTCTCACCCACCTCCAGCACCTGCGCTCGGACGACCCGGGCGAGATGGTCTTCCTGGTCACGACCCAGGTCATGGAGCTGTGGTTCACGGTCATCGTCCACGAGTGGGAAACCGCCGCGAAGGCCCTGCGCGAGGACCGCATCCCGGTCGCGATGGACGCGCTGAAACGTTCCCTCCGTGAACTGGAGGCCCTCAACGCCTCCTGGCGCCCGCTCGCCCAGCTCACCCCGGGACAGTTCAACGCCTACCGCTCGGCCCTCGGCGAAGGTTCCGGTTTCCAGTCGGCCATGTACCGGCGGATGGAGTTCCTGCTCGGCGAGAAGTCGTCCTCCATGCTGGTCCCGCACCGGGGCGCCCCGCGCGTCCACGCGGAGCTGGAGAAGGCCCTGCACGAGCCGAGCCTCTACGACGAGGTCCTGCGCCTGCTCGCCCGCCGCGGCCTCCCGGTCCCGGACGCCGTCCTGAACCGCGACCTCTCGCTGCGCTACGAGCCCTCCGCCGAGGTCGAGGCCGTCTGGACGGCCCTGTACGCCGCCCCGGACGAGCACCCGGACCTCCACCGCCTCGGCGAGGTCCTGACGGACGTCGCCGAGCTCGTCTGGCGCTGGCGCAACGACCACCTGGTGGCCACCCGCCGCGCGATGGGCGCGAAGACCGGCACGGGCGGATCGGCCGGCGTGACCTGGCTGGAGAAGCGCGCGACGAAGAACGTCTTCCCGGAGCTCTGGACGGCGCGCAGCCATGTCTGACACCTCGGCCTCGCCGGCACCCGCCGTGATACCGCAGACCCCGGACGGAGCCGGCCTCGCGGCCCGAGCCGACGCCCTGGACGCCGCCGACGAGCTCGCGAAGCTCCGTACGCGCTTCACCCTGCCCGACGGAATCGTCTACCTGGACGGCAACTCCCTCGGCGCCCTCCCGGCCGGCGTCGCCGACACCGCCGCCGACGTCGTCCGGCGGCAGTGGGGCGAGCTCCTCATCCGCTCCTGGGACGAGAGCGGCTGGTGGACCGCCCCCGAGCGGATCGGCGACAAACTCGCCCCCCTCATCGGCGCGGCCCCCGGTCAGGTGGTCGTCGGCGACTCCACCAGCGTCAACCTCTTCAAGGCCCTGGTCGGCGCCGCCCGGCTCGCGGCCGCCGGCCGGACCAGGATGCTGGTCGACGCCGCCACCTTCCCCACCGACGGCTACATAGCGCAGTCGGCGGCCCGGATGACCGGCCTGACCGTCACCCCGGTGGACCCCTCGCACGCGGCGGAGGAGATGGACGCGGACACCGCCGTGGTCCTCCTCAACCACGTCGACTACCGCACCGGCCGGCTCCACGACCTGCCCGCCCTCACCACGGCGGCCCGCGCCGCCGGGGCGATCACGGTCTGGGACCTCTGCCACTCCGCGGGAGCCCTCCCCGTCGGCCTCGACGCGCACGCCGTCGACCTGGCGGTCGGCTGCACGTACAAGTACCTCAACGGCGGCCCCGGCGCCCCCGCGTACCTCTACATCGCCGCCCGACACCAGGCCGGCTTCGATTCCCCGCTCCCGGGCTGGAACGGCCACGCGGATCCCTTCGCGATGACCCCGGCCTACGCGGCGGCGCCGGGCGCGACCCGCGGGCGCGTCGGCACCCCGGACATCCTGTCGATGCTGGCCCTGGAGTCGGCGCTCGACGCCTGGGACGGAGTCCCGGTCGAGGCCGTACGGGCCAAGTCCCTCGCCCTGACCGACTTCTTCCTCGAATGCGTGGCGGCGTACGTCCCGCAGGGCCGGGTCGAGTCCGTCACCCCGGCGGAGCACGATCGCCGCGGCAGCCAGATCTCGCTGCGCACCGAGAACGCCCGAGAGGTCATGCGGGAACTCATCTCCCGCGGCGTCATCGGCGACTTCCGCGCGCCCGACGTCCTGCGCTTCGGGTTCACCCCGCTCTACGTCGGTTTCGCCGACGCCGAGCGCGCAGCGCGCACGCTGGGTCACATTTTCGGGTGACCCGGTAGCGAAACGTCCCGTCAACGGGCGGGCGGGGCTACGGCTCCGTCCGCCCGGCCACATCCCGGACCGCGCACGGAAGCTCCCGTTCCGGACTGATACGGTCCCGCTCTGCCGGAACACCGGAACATCTGTCCCCGCTGTCCCACGCGTTACCGAGAGGTTGAGCCGATGACGGACCCCGCCGCAGTGGAACGGGACGCCGCCGAGGCCGCCTCGGCCTTCTCCCACCCGGCGGTCGCGCCGGACGCGACGGCCGCGTACGGGGAACACCCCGACCACGTCGTCGACTTCTACGCCCCGCGTGGCGAGACCACCGGGGATCCGGCCGCCCCCGTTCCGCTGGTGGTGGTTCTGCACGGCGGCGCCTGGCGGGCCCCGTACGACAGGCAGCACGTCACGCCGTTCGCGGACTTCCTGGCCCGGCGGGGTTTCGCCGTGGCGAACGTCGAATACCGGCGCGGGAGTTCCCTCCCGCACCAGAACGCCGAGGGCCCGGTGGCCGGGCGCTGGCCGGAGACCTTCGACGACGTCGCCGCCGCGATGGACGCCCTCCCGGGGCTGGCCGCCGCCGTGCTCCCGCAGGCCGACGTCCGCCGCGTCGTCGTCACCGGCCACTCGGCGGGCGGTCAGCTCGCGCTGTGGGCCGCGGCCCGGCACGTGCTCCCGTACGACTCCCCGTGGAGGCTGCCCTCCCCGCCGATGCTGCGCGGCGTGGTGGCGCTGGCCCCGATCGCGGACTTCGCGGTGGCGCAGGAGCTGGGGGTCTGCGGGGGCGCGAGCGCGCAGCTCCTGGGCGGCGCGGAGCACTTCGCGGACCGCCTGCCGCATGCCGATCCGGCGGCGCTGCTGCCGACCGGGATCGCCACCGCGGTGGTGCAGGGGCGGGACGATATCGTGGTGCCGCCCGCGGTGGCCGAGGCGTATGTGGCCGCGGCCGCGCAGGCGGGGGAGATGGTGGGCCTGACGCTGCTCGACGGCGTCGGTCACTTCCCGCTCATCGATCCGGCGGCGGACGCGTGCGCGGTGGTGTCGGAGGAGATCGCGCAGCTGGCCTGGTAGCGAAATCGGCCAGGCGTCCACGGCGATGGGGATATCGGGTGATCGCGCGGCGGAGACCTATGTACTCTGTGCGAGTCGATCCTGAGCGTGTTCAAAAAGAAAATGGGGGGGCCGGTGCGTAGTCGCCGTCTCGTAATGTCCGCTGCCGCTGTCATCGCGGCCAGCGTTGGTCTCATACCGGGTGTGGCCCACGCGGCCGAGCCCGTCGCGCCGCCCGTGTCGGCGCCCGACGTCGACCTCGCCAAGGCGGCGGCGTCGAACTTCAAGACCTTCAAGAGCCCCGCCGAGAAGTCGGTCCGCAAGACCCTGCCGGTCTCCAAGGACAAGGCCGCCTCCGCGCAGTCGGCCGGTGTCGCCGCGGGCAACCCGAACCTGAACATGGTTCTGACGGCCACCAGCACCACCGCCCACGGGCTGGACCTGGTGACCGACCTCATCAGCGAGCCCGCGTCGCTGAAGGTCACCGTCGAGTGGGGCGACGGAACCACGGACGTGGCCTACGCCTCCGGCGCCGGCCCGCTGACGCACAAGCACGCCTACGCCGAGCTCGGCGAGTACAACATCAAGGTCACGGTGACGGACGCCGCGAACGGCGTCGAGGTCGTCAACGAGCTCCCGTTCGGCACCGCCGGTTCGGAGTTCACCCCGTACGCCCCCACGCGCCTCCTGGACACCCGTAGCGGCGTCGGCGCGCCGGCGGGCAAGGTCCCGGCCCGCGGCATGACCCGGGTGAAGGTCGGCGGCAACGGCGCCATCCCGGCGGGGGTCACCGCGGTCGTCCTCAACGTGACCGTCACCAACCCCACCGACGCCGGGTTCATCACCGCCTTCCCGGAGGGCGGGGCGCGCCCGGAGACGTCGAACGTCAACTTCCAGGCCGGTCAGACCGTCCCGAACCAGGTGATCGTGCCGGTCGGCAAGAACGGCTACGTCGACCTGTTCAACGGCAGCTGGGGCGGCTCGGTCGACGTGATCGCCGACGTCAGCGGCTACTTCACGCCGAAGGCGGCGAGCGGTTACACCTCGATGACCCCGGTCCGCTTCGTCGACACCCGCGAGGGTTTCGGCACCACCAGGGGCCAGCTGGCCGGGCAGGCGACCTTCAGCACCCAGATCAGCGGCCTGCGCGGGGTGCCCTACGGCGCCAAGGCCGTCGCGCTGAACGTCACCGTCACCAACCCGAAGGCGTACGGTCACCTGACCGTGTTCCCGAGCGGCCAGGCGGCGCCGGACACCTCCAGCCTGAACTTCAGCGCCGGTCAGACCATCGCCAACTCGGTGATCGTGCCCATCGGTTCCGACGGCCGGATCAGCGTCCGCAACGGTGCCTGGGCCGGGACCGACGTCGTCGTCGACGTGGTCGGCTACTACAGCCCCGACAGCAAGGGCTCGTTCATGCCGGTCGGGCCGTTCCGCCGGCTGGACACCCGTGAGCCCGAGGACCCGTACCACGGTGTGATCCCCGGTGGCTACTACCTGCCCGTGCTCTTCTCCCCGGACCCGGCGGAGGACGGTGTCTCGGGCTACGTGCTGAACACCACGGTCACCAACACGGCCGGCAACGGCTTCCTCTCGGTCGCCCCGGACCCGAACTCGCTCGAGGACTACCGCAACGGCACCGACCAGCCGGTCGAGCTTCCCGGCTCCTCGACCCTGAACTGGACGAAGGGCAAGACCGTCCCGAACCTGGTCCAGGCGAGCTCCGGCGAGAACGGCATCGTCGACTTCTTCAACCAGGCCTGGAACGAGTGGGAGACCACCGACCTGATCGTCGACATCTCCGGTTACTACGAGACCAACTGATCTGATCAGTGCGCCCCGGTGAACGGCCTTTCGGGCCCTTCACCGGGGCTTTCACCTGTCCGGCCTGCCCCCGGCGAGGTGGTCCACCAGTTCGGCCAGGTCATCGCAGACCTGCTCGATCTTCAGGCGGACGTTGTTCTGCTCGGTGACGAGCGCGGACAGCAGCAGACCGGTCAGGGCCGCCGCTCCGTTGAGGGCCTGGAGGTTGACCATGATCTCCAGGAGGCTGTGGCCGGCGAACGGTCCGGCGCGGTCGTTGGCCGCCGAGATCGCCAGGACGGACACGAGCAGGGTGCACGGTGCGCTCCCGGCGAGCTGGAAGCGCACCGCCGCCCAGATGATCAGCGGGAAGACCAGGAAGAGCAGGGACAGGGAGCTCCGGGTGGCCACGAGGGTGACCACGACGGAGGCGACCAGCAGGGCCGCCGCCTCGGTCGCACGGTAGGTGTCCCGGGGCCGTCGGGCCCTGCGCAGGACGAGCAGCAGCGGGGTCACCACGAGCACGCCCATCGCGTCGCCGGCCCACCAGGCCGACCACACCGGCCAGAACCGGGCCAGGGGCATGTCACCGGTGAGCACCAGCGTCCACGTTCCGGCCGTCGCGCTGATCAGCATCGGCAGCAGGCCGCCGAGGAACACCAGCGCCAGGGCGTCGCGCAGCCGGTCCACCTCGACGCGGAAGCCCGCCCGGCGGAGCATCACGTACGCGCACACCGGAGCGAGTGTGTTGCCCGCGATGATCCCGAGGCCGGTGAGGTCGACTTCGCTGATCCGCTCGATGGCGAGGTAGGTGCCGAGGGCGATCCCCGGCCACATCCGGATGCCGAGCCAGAGCAGGGCGGCGAGGGCGATGCCGGTGGGCAGCCACAGGGGCGTGACCTCGGCGCCGTCGACGACCACGTGCTGGCGCAGGCCGATCCGTCCGCTCACGTAGTAGGCGACGGCGACGGCGAGGATCGGCAGAAGGACCGCGGGGAGACGTCGCCATTCCTCGATGCGCACCACAGCATCAGACAACAGCCCCGCGTCCGGGCGGGGCGTGACACGCGCGCGGGGCGTGACACGCGCGCGGGGCGTGACACGGGCTACGGGGCTCCGGGCGCGTCATGGCTGAGGACGAGCACCGCGGCGTCGTCGGCGTGGCCGGTGGAGTCGGCCACCTTCATCACCTCGGCCGCCAGCTCGTCGGGATCGGCGCCCGCCGCCTCCCTGACGACCCGGGCCACGCGCTCCAGCCCCACCTCGATCGGGAACTTCGGGCCCTCGACCACACCGTCGGTGAGCAGGACGATCGACCCCGCCTGCGTCAGCCGGCGCCGGGTCACCGCGTACCCCGCCCCCGGCTCCAGGTTCAGCGGCAGACCGCCGTCGTCCTCCGCGATGCCGTACTGGCCGTCGACCGTGGCCCAGACCGCGGGAACGTGGCCGGCCCGGGCGCACTCCAGCTCCCGGGTCTCCGGATCGAAGCGGAGCAGACTGCAGGTCGCGAAGAGATCGCGGTCCATCGAGAGCAGCACCTCATTGGCCCGGCTCAGCACCTCGCCCGGATCGACGACGACGGCCGCCACCGCGCGCAGGCAGATCCGGATCTGCCCCATGAAGGAGGCCGCCTCCACGTCGTGCCCCTGCACGTCCCCGATGCAGAAGGCGAGCGCGCCCTCGGGCAGCCGGAAGCCGTCGTACCAGTCGCCGCCGATGTCCAGGCCGTCCCGGGCGGGCGCGTACCGGGCCGCGGCCCGCAGTCCCGGCAGGACCGGCAGCGAGGCGGGCAGCATCTCGCGCTGCAGCGCCTCGGCCAGCTCCACCCGGGCCTGCTGCAGTTCGACCCCCTGCCGCGCCTGGGCGGTGAGCCGCCCGAGCGTGCTCAGCAGGTCTGCACTGGCCACCCGTGGGGCACGGCGCGGGGTCATGGAACGCTCCGACGTGCATCCATTCGTCCCTGCTTTCGCCGCGCGAAAGGCCCGTGCACATCATATTTCCGGCTACGGGGACCCCGCCCGCCGAGCGCCTGCCGAGCCCGCCAGGGTGCCTCTGAGGCGGGCTCTTCAGCCCCACTGCTCGTCGGCCAGCGAGCTGACCGGCTGCGGCTTGCCGATGACCGCCAGGGCGATGAAGAAGTTGATCTGGCCGATCGCGATGGTGAGGGTGGCCAGCGCCTTCTCGTCGTAGTGCCGCGCCACCTCGGCGTACAGCTCGTCGCTGACGCGCTCCTTGCCGTGCGGGGCGGGCTGGAGGGTGGCCTCCACCAGGGCGAGGGCGGCGCGCTCGGCCTCGGTGAAGTACGGGGCGTCCTGCCAGGAGGAGACGGCGGTGATGCGCTCCTCGGAGACTCCGGCCTTGCGGAGGAAGCCGGTGTTCAGGACGGTCAGGTAGGTGTTGCCGACGATCTGCCCGGCGCGCAGGTGGACCAGGCTCATCGTGGTGCGCGGCACCGAGCGGTTGCCCGTCGCCCGGAAGAGGGCGGCGCTGATGTCGTTCACCTCGGGGACGAATGCGGCCGGGTCGGGCATCCGAGAGGTGGGGGTGCTGGGGGTGCTGGTCGGCGCGGTGGTGTTCGTCATGGCTGCTCTCCCTCAGGTTGGCGTCTACACAGCACTGACGGAGGGGCGCGCACGAATGTGACCGGGAACGGGAAATTTCTTCACGGCATGCCGGAGGGGGCGGGACGCACGCGTCCCGCCCCCTCCGGCGCACTGCTCAGAGGAACGAGTTGATCTCGATCGTCTCGGTGCGGCCGGGGCCGACGCCGATCGCGGAGATCGGGGCGCCCGACATCTCCTCGAGGGCCTTGACGTACGCCTGGGCGTTCGCCGGCAGGTCCTCGAAGGTCTTGGCCTTGGTGATGTCCTCGGACCAGCCGGGGAGGTATTCGTAGATCGGCTTCGCGTGGTGGAAGTCCGTCTGCGAGTACGGGAGCTCCTCGACGCGCTTGCCGTCGATCTCGTACGCGACGCACACCGGGATCTGCTCCCAGCCGGTCAGCACGTCCAGCTTGGTGAGGAAGAAGTCGGTGAGGCCGTTCACACGGGTGGCGTAACGTGCGATCGGCGCGTCGAACCAGCCGCAGCGACGGTCACGGCCCGTGGTCACGCCGCGCTCGCCGCCGATGCGGCGCAGGTCCTCCCCGTCCTGGTCGAACAGCTCGGTCGGGAACGGGCCCGCGCCGACTCGGGTCGTGTAGGCCTTGAGGATGCCGATGACACGGCTGATCTTCGTCGGGCCCACGCCGGTGCCGGTGCAGGCGCCGCCGGCAGTCGGGTTCGACGAGGTGACGAAGGGGTAGGTGCCGTGGTCGACGTCGAGCAGCGTGCCCTGGCCGCCCTCGAAGAGCACGACCTTGTCCTCGTCCAGCGCGTTGTTGAGGATCAGGGTGGTGTCGGCGACGTACGGCTTGATCTGCTCCGCGTACTGGAGCATCTCCTCGACGATCTGGGCGGCGTCGATCGCGCGGCGGTTGTAGAGCTTCGCGAGGAGCTGGTTCTTGCCCTCCAGCGCCGCTTCGACCTTCTGGGTGAGGATCGACTCGTCGTAGAGGTCCTGGACGCGGATGCCGATGCGGTTGATCTTGTCCGCGTAGGTCGGGCCGATGCCGCGGCCGGTCGTACCGATCTTGCGCTTGCCCAGGAAGCGCTCGCCGACCTTGTCGAGGGTGACGTTGTACGGCGTGATCAGGTGCGCGTTGCCGCTGATGAGCAGCTTGGACGTGTCGATGCCGCGCTCGTTCAGGCCGCGCAGCTCGGAGAGCAGGACGGCCGGGTCGACGACGACACCGTTGCCGATGACCGGGGTGCATCCGGGGGAGAGGATGCCGGAAGGGAGAAGGTGCAGCGCGTACTTCTGGTCGCCCACGACGACCGTGTGGCCGGCGTTGTTGCCACCCTGGTAGCGCACTACATAGTCAACGGATCCACCGAGCAGGTCGGTGGCCTTTCCCTTGCCCTCGTCACCCCACTGAGCTCCGAGCAGCACAAGAGCGGGCACAGGCGTACACCTCTTCCGGATGGGGCATGTCCAAGGTCAGGGGGCGTACGACGATGTACACCGCAGGCTGAGCCGTCGGACCGGTACCCCGGAATAGACGAAGGCCCTGGCGCAATAGCGCAAGGGCCTCTTGCACAAAGATGCTACCCGAGGAAGGACCGAGGTGTCGGCTCCAGAGCCCACCATGAGCCATGCGGGCGCGCCGGTAGGCGGTCTGCTCGTGCTCGTCGACCCGGTCGCCCGCCGTCTTGACGGCGAGTCCGTGCGGATCGCGAAGGATGTGTTGTCAGCGGGCGCTGCGGCGAAAATCTGCCTCCCGGACTCGCAGGAGGAATTCGCGCGGGCTCTTGCCCGCCGGGGTCATCGGCGGCTGGTGATCGTGGGCGACGACCGGGCCCTGGTGCGGGCCGTGGGGCTGCTGCACCGGGAGCGGGGGCTGGGAGAGGGCGCCCTGGCGCTGGTCCCGGTGGGGTCTGCGGGGTCCCTGGGACTGGCGAGGTCCCTCGGCGTGCCGCTGTCCGCCGTTTCCGCGGCCCGGGCGGTGCTCGACGGGTCGGTGCGGACCTGCGACCTGCTGGTCGACGACAGCGACGGGGTGGTGCTGGGCACGCTGCGGATCCCGCCGGTGCGGGGGGTGCCGAGGCCGGCCGGACCGTCGGTGTGGAGCACGTACCGCTCGCTGGTCCGGACGCTGGTCCGGCCGGTGGTGGCGGCCGGCGGGGCTGCCGCGGGGTACCACCGGCTGCGGGTGGAGGCCGACGGGGTGCTGCTGGCGGACGTGGACCAGCCCGTGGAGGACGTCTCGCTGCGCACGCGGGACGACGGTGGTCCGGCGGAGGTCGTCGTCCGGACGGGCGGCGGCTCCGGCGACGGGACGGTGACGGCCCGGGCGAGGACGGTGACGGTGTCGGGCGCGGACTTCCGCTACCGCGCCGACGCGGCGATGACCGGCCCGGTCCGCCGCCGTACGTGGACCCTGCGCCCCGGGGCGTGGACCCTCACGCTGCCCCGGTGAGTCCGGGGCCGGGGCCGGGTCCGGGGTCGGGGTCGGGGCCGGGTCCGGGGGCCGTACGGGACGCGCTGGGCGACTGGCGGCGGGACGGGCTGCTGCTGTGCCTGCTGCCGGTGTTCTGCTGGCCGGCGGTGGTCGCGGCCGGGCTCGCGCCCGCGACCGTCCGGCCCGTGATGCTGATGGTGGCGCTGAGCCCGGTGGTGCTCGGGGTGCGGGAGCTCTGCGCCGTCCGGCGGGTCCGCCGCGCGCTGCGCGACCCGGCGGTGCGCTGGACCTCGTACGAGGCCGTGGTGGTCCGCGCGAGGTGGCGCCCGCCGGTGCTGGTCCTGGCGGGCGGGCGACACGTGCTGACCCTGGGCGTGCTGGGCCGGCGGGTGCTGCCGCCGCGCCCGTGGCCCCGTACGGCGCCGGCCCCGGACGCGGTCGAGATCCGGCTGGCCGCGGACCCGTCGGGGGGTACCGCCCTGTGGGCGCAGCACTCCCGGGGGCTGGGCTACGCCCGCCCCCTGGTCAGGGGATACGGATGCTGTCGACGAGCCGCTCGTGCATCTCGTTCAGGGCCTTCTCCTTCGCCTCGGGGCCGAAGGCCAATCCCTGAACGAGGTGTTCGTCATCGGCGATGATGCGCACGAAACCGACCTGGCGATCACCGTCTTCCTTGGTGGCGAGACGTGCGTCGAGGGCCGGGCGGCCGTCCACCGTCGTTTCCTCAACACGGGTGCTGGTGAGAGGTTCGCCACCGCTCGCGTTGTAGGTGTCGAGGAAGCCCTGAAGAAACTCTTCCAGAGGGTATTGGTCCGCCGGCATGTCGTGGACGACGAGGCCGGTGAGGCCGTCAGGGGTGTCCACCCTGTACTGGCGGACGTTCACGGTCTCGCCGTCCACGGGGATGGAGGCCTTCTGGACCTTGGCCTTCCCGGGAAGCTCGACTGTGACGCCACTGGGGGCATCGGTGGTCTTCACCCACTCCACGGCGGGCACGGCGGGCACGGCGATGACGGTGCCGAGGCGCGGGGTGGCGGGGGCGGAGAACGCGGATGCGGTCGTGGACGGCACCACGCCCCCGGCGGCCAGGGCCGTCGAGGCGGCCAGCACCAGAAGGCGCTGCGTCCGAGATCGACGAGTCATGCGGATCACTTCCCATGGCCTGGTCGCTGACCGAGGACCGGGGCGCGCCGGACCTACCCTCCCAGCGTGCGTCCGTACCGTTCCGGCCGCATCCGGACGCTCATCGAGTCGAGGCGGCACACCCATCAGGTCAGCATCTCCCCCTGCCTGATCCGAAAGAGCCGGCCTGGCTAGAACTCCACGAGCAGTTGTTCCAGCCCCCGGATGACGTACCCGTCCCGCCACCGCGGCTCCTCGGCGAGCCGCAGTGGCGGGACTCCGTCTGCCAGCAGCGCCCCGAACGAGGCCTCCAGCTCCCGCCGCGCCAGCGGCGCCCCCAGGCAGTAGTGGATCCCGGCCCCGAAGCTCAGGTGCGGATTGTCGGCCCGTACGAGGTCCAGCGCGTCGGGATCCGTGAAGCGCGCGGGATCACGGTTCGCGGACCCGAAGAGCAGCGCGACCTCGGCTCCGCGGGGGATGTCGGTGTCCCCGATCCGGATGTCGTCGAGCACCCAGCGCTCGAACATCTGCAGAGGTGTGTCGTACCGCATGAGTTCATCCACAGCTGTGGACAACTTTTCGGGATCGCGGTTCTCACGGAGCGCGGCGAGTTGCCCGGGATGGCGGAACAGCGCCCACCACCCGTTGACGGTGGTGTTGACGGTGGCCTCGTGCCCGGCATTCAGGAGGAGCACGCAGGTGGAGATCATCTCCTGCTCGCTGAGCCGGCCCTCCTCGTCGTGGGCGGCGATCAGCCCGGAGATCAAATCCTCACCGGGACGCGTGCGCCGCTCGGCGATCAGCCCCCGCAGGTACGCGCTGAACTCGACGCTCGCCCGCACCGCGCGGCGCGCCGTCTCCTCGTCGGGCCGGAGCTCGAACATCCCGCAGATGTCCGCCGACCAGGGCCGCAGCAGCCCCCGGTCCGCCTCCGGCACGCCCAGCAGCTCCGCGATCACGGCCACCGGCAGCGGCTCGGCGACGACGGTGAGCAGGTCCCCGCCCCCGTCCGCGAGCAGCCGCCCCACCAGCTCCCGGGCCAGCCGCCGCACGGCGGGCACGAGCCGCTCCACCGTCCGCGGCGTGAAGGCCTTCGCCACCAGCCTGCGCACCCGCGCGTGCGCGGGATCCTCCAGGTCCAGCAGCCCGTTGCCGTTGAGCACGTGGAAGGGCTCGTGCTCCGGCGGCGGCGCCTCGCGCCCGAACTCCTCGTGCGAGAACCGGTGGAGGTAGGTCCGCCCCAGGCGCCGGTCCCGCAGCAGCGCACTGACATCGGCGTAGTGCGGCACCAGCCACTGCCCGGTGGCCTCCGACCACACGGCCCGCCCCTGCTCCCGCAACTCCCGGTACGCCGGATACGGATCGGCGACGAACGCGGCATCCCACGGATCAAAGCCCATCCCCGCACCCTAGAGGGTCTCTTGCCGATCAGGCCGGGCTCGCGGCCGGTTCCATGAACCGGCCGGTCCTACGCCGGCGTCACCAGCCGGGTCTCGTAGGCGAACACCGCCGCCTGCGTGCGGTCCCGCAGACCCAGCTTCACCAGGATCCGGCTCACGTGGGTCTTGACCGTGGACTCCGCGACGAACAGCCGGTCCGCTATCTCCACGTTGGACAGCCCCTGCGCTATCAGCACCAGCACCTCCGTCTCCCGCTCCGTCAGCTCCCCCACCCCCGCCGGGTCGGCGAGCTTGCGGGCCTCCGAGATTTTCGAGAACTCCACGATCAGCCGCTTCGTCACCGAGGGCGCCAACAGGGCTTCCCCGGCCGCCACCACCCTGACTCCGTCGGCGAGCTGACGGGCCGACGCGTCCTTGAGCAGGAACCCGGAGGCCCCGGCCCGCAGCGCCTGGTACACGTACTCGTCGAGGTCGAAGGTCGTCAGGACCAGCACCTTCGCGTCCGTGTCCGCGGCCACGATCTCCCGCGTCGCCTCCAGCCCGTTCATCTGCGGCATCCGGATGTCCATCAGCACCACATCCGGCCGCAGTGCCGCCACCTGCGCGATGGCCTCCCGGCCGTCGACCGCCTCACCCACCACCTCGATGCCGTCCATGGCGTTCAGCAGCACGGAGAACCCCTCGCGCACCATCATCTGGTCGTCGACGATCAGCACCCTGATCGTCATACCGCCCCCTCCTGCGGCGCCGGCACCGGCTCCGGCTCCGGACGCTTGCGCACCGGTATGAACACCGCCACCTCGTACCCGCCCGTGGGCGTCCGGCCGGCCGTCATCTCCCCCTCCAGCATGGCCACCCGCTCCCGCATCCCGGTGATCCCGTGCCCGGCCCCGGGCGAGGGCCGCACGTCCCCGGTCGCCGCCTCATTGACGACGCGTATCCCCAGGCCGCCCAGCACGTACGAGACCTCCACCCCGGCGGCCGCGCCCGGCGCGTGCCGCAGCGTGTTGCTCAGGGCCTCCTGGATGATCCGGTACGCCGACAGCTCCACACCCTGCGGCAGCTCCCGCACCGCGCCCGTGACCGTCTTCTCCACGCTCAGCCCGGCCTCCCGCACATTGGCCAGCAGCCCGTCCAGCGAGGCCAGCGTCGGCTGCGGGGCGTCCGGGGCCTCGTAGTCCGCGGAGCGCACCACGCCCAGCACCCGCCGCAACTCCGTCAGGGCCGCCACCGCGTTCTCCCGGATGGTGACGAACGCCGCCTCCAGCTCCGGCGGCGGGTTCTTCACCCGGTACGGCGCGGCCTCCGCCTGGATCGCCACCACCGACATGTGGTGGGCCACCACATCGTGCAACTCCCGTGCGATCGTGGTCCGCTCCTCCAGCAGCGTCCGCTTGTCCCGTTCGACGGCCGTGACCTCCTGCTGCGCGCTCACCTCCGCCTTGGCGTGCCGGCGTATCTGGATGCTGCTGGCGAGCACCAGGGCGAAGGCCGAGGTCACCGCCATCTCCGGCAGATTCGACCTCCACGGGGTGGTGAGCACCACGGAGAGCGCGACGCCGAGCGTGAGAGTGAGCGTCCACATCCAGGCCGCCACCCGAGGCCTGGTCCGCAGGGTCACGAGGACCATGACGGCGACGTAGGAGAGGAAACTTCCCGGGGTCCAGGGCCAGTCCCCGTCCCCACCGAGGGCCGCCAGCACCACCGTCATCGCGACGGCCGCCCACCACGCGGCAACCGGCCGCACCAGCGTCATGAGGACAGGGGCAGCGGCCACCATCCCCGTGGCGACCTCGGCCGCATCGCTCATATAGCCCCGCTGCGTGCCGGCGGTGAACACCAGGACGATGAAGGCCAGCGCTCCCACCGCCGCGTACTGGGTCCACGGCGCATACCGGCGTATCGCCTCGGGAAGCCGTCGCACGAAGCGCCCGGGAGTCTCCACGAGTGGCAGCGGCCGGTAGGCGAAGGCATCGGCGATGAGGTCCTGGCGCAGGGTCGCGATCACCCCCGATGCGAGTCGGAATTCAGGTGTCCGGGCTGTCCCCCCGGTGGCGGTCTCGGTCATACACGAAACCGTAGGTCCGTACCGCCCTCGTCCGCGTCGCCGCTGGTGGGGATTTCCCGAGGTCCCTCTCAAGTACTACACGGGTCAGATCAGTAGCCCGTCGGGCGGACCAGACCCGTCTCGTACGCGAACACCGCCGCCTGCGTGCGGTCCCGCAGACCCAGCTTCACCAGGATCCGGCCCACATGCGTCTTCACCGTCTGCTCCGCCACCGTCAGATGCGCCGCGATCTCCGCATTCGACAGGCCCTGGGCGACCAGCGACAGCACCTCGGTCTCCCGCTCGGTCAGTTCGTCGATCCGCGCCCGCGACGGCGCGCGCGGCGCCCCCAGCCGGGAGAACTCCGTGATCAGCCGCTTGGTGATGTTCGGCGAGAGCAGCGCCTCGCCGGCCGCCACCACCCGCACCGCCTCGGCGAGCTGGTCGGCCGAAGCGTCCTTGAGCAGGAACCCGGAGGCCCCGGCCCGCAGCGCCTCGTACACGTACTCGTCGAGATCGAAGGTGGTCAGCACCAGTACCTTCACGGTGGCTTCGGGAACACCGGTGATGACCGAAGTGGCCTCGATGCCGCCCATCCCCGGCATGCGGATGTCCATCAGGACCACGTCCGGTCCCAGCTCGGCGACCTTCGCCACGGCGTCGGCGCCGTCCACCGCCTGGCCCACGACCTCGATGTCGGGCTGGGCGTTGAGAAGCACGGTGAAGCCCTGCCGGACCATCATCTGGTCGTCGGCGACCATCACCTTGATCGGGGTGCTCATGGGTCCTACTTCGTCTCGGGGGAGTGGTCGGCGGGCAGGTCCTGCGGATCCATCGGGAGGACGGCGCTGACCTCGTACCCGCCGTCGGGGCGTGGGCCGGCGGCCAGTTCGCCCCCCAGCATGCCCGCCCGCTCCCGCATCCCCAGCAGTCCGTGCCCCGCTCCGTGCGAGGCCGGCGCCGGCCGGGCCGGCGCGGTGTTGGCGATGCACAGGTGCAGATCGCGCGGCCCGTACGCGATGCCGACCTCCACCCGCGAACCGGGGGCGTGGCGCAGACAGTTGCTCAGCGCCTCCTGCACGATCCGGTACGCGGTGAGCTCCACGCCCGGCGTCAGGGGCCGCCGGATGCCCGCGATCTCGGTGGTGACATCCAGCCCGGCCCCCCGCACGTTGTCCACGAGGCCGTCCAGCTCGGCGAGAGTGGGCTGCGGATGTTGCAGGGCCGCGGGATCGTCGGGCTGTTCGGAGCGCAGCACGCCCAGCACCCGCCTCAGCTCCGTCAGGGCCTCCAGGGCGTTCTCCCGGATACCGGCCAGATTCTCCTTGAGCTCCTCGGACGGATTCTCCACGAGGTGCGGGGCCACCTGTGCCTGGATGGAGATCACCGACATGTGGTGTGCGACGACGTCGTGCAGCTCGCGGGCGATCCGGCTGCGCTCCTCCAGCAGGGTGCGCCGGGCCCGCTCCTCCTCCGTGAGGGTTTCCTGCTCGACCAGTTCGCCGCGGGCCAGCCGCAGTGCGCGCAGCGCGTACCCGAGGAGGCCCACGAAGCCGAAGAGGAGGGCGGCGCCCATGGAGGTGCCCGTGCTGTACCGCGGGGTGAAGGCCATTTCGGCCAGCCCGGTGTAGGCGACCGAGATGCCGACGACCCAGATGGTCGTCCGGGGCGGCACCCGCAACGCGACCAGCAACACCAGGGGGGCGAAGGCGAACATCCCGCCGGGCGTCCAGGGCCAGGTCTGGCCCTGTCCGACGTCGCCGTAGATCGCCCAGGCGATGAGGCCCGCGGTGAGCAGGCCCAGCCACCAGGCGGCGATCGGGCGGAACATCGCGAGGAAGATGGAGGCGCCGGCGAGGAGCGCGAGGACCAGCGGCGGGCCGCCCGTGACGTGGTAGTGGTCTTGAAGCTGTTCCGTGGTGAGGAAGCCGAAGAAGACCGCCGCATAGCCGACCAGTACGTGCGGCAGCCGGACCAGCCACCGCGGCCGGGTCATCTTCGGAAGGGGATCGCGCCGCATGGTGAACAGCTCCTGGACGAGCGGCCGGTCGGGGGCGCCGTCCTTCGTCGGTCCGGAGGGTCTGGGCTCGGCCAGGGGCGCGCGCTGCTCGTTCACATCGGCCAGCCTAGGCATGGGCGACCTCCTCGACGGGAGCGGCCGGAGCACTGCGGGCCGGGGCCGCCCCGGTCCGCCGGGGGCGCCTGGCCTGTTCGTGGGTACGGAAGGCGGCCCAGCAGAGCGTCAGCGCGGCGGCGAACACCGGCAGCCACAGCAGTCGGGCCGCTATCCAGCCCATCGAACCGGGCACGGTGTGCAGCCCGGGCAGGTCGGCCGAGACCAGCAGCCCGAGGGTGGTGACGGTCATCATCGCGGTCTGGTGCCAGAGGAAGATGGTCATGGCCGAGAGGTTCACCAGAGCCACCTTCGCCCAGGCCCCGGGCCGGCGCATGGCCCGGGCGAGCGGCTCGCGCACCAGCAGGGCGAGCCCGCACTGCGCCAGCCCGAACGCGACCGCGGCGAGCGTCGGCGGGTTGAGGTTCGATATCGGGGCCCCGGGGACACCCACCATGGACGCCGGGTAACCGGCCCACAGGATCAGCGCGGTAGTGGCCACGGTGCCCGCGCCGAGGAGGAGCAGGGGGCGATGCGGCCGGGTGAAGGTCCCGCGGGACCAGGCGGCGCCCAGAGTGAAGGGGACGAGCCAGCCGGCGGCCACATTGACCCAGCCGATCCACTCAGGCCCCGCGAGTCCAAAGCGCCACACGTCGACGCCCGCCACCACGGCCAGTGGCCAGAGCGGGTTGAGCCGGGCCACGAGCGGGGTCGCGGCGGTGAGCGCGGCGAAGACGAGCAGGAACCACAGCGGCGACAGCACCAGCTTGACGAGCGTCCGGACGGTGTCCAGCTCCGCCCCGCCGATCAGCATCCCGCCCGCCACGACGACCCACAGGGTGAGCACCGCGGCGACCGGTCGGAACAGCCGCCCCAGCCGCTGCCCGACCCAGGCGCCGTACGAGACGCCCCGCTCGCGCGCCGATGCGTACCCGCGGGCGGCGACATGACCGCCGACCAGGAAGAAGACGGCCAGTGTCTGGAACACCCAGGACACCGGGGCCAGCCACGTCATGTGCGCGAGCGGGCTGGTGGTGCTCAGGCCGCCGTCGGTCGCGGTCAGGGCGGTGACCAGCCAGTGGCCGAGCACCACGCCGAGGATCGCGAAGGCCCGCAGCGTGTCCACGGCACGGTCCCGGTCGGCGGGCGTGGCCGCCTCGATGCCCGCGGCCAGGGCGGTCCATCGGGCGCGGAGCTCAGGCATGGCCGGCCTCCGGAGCGGGGGTGGTGCCGAGGACGATGGCGGCCAGGCTGTCGAGGGACTCGGTGCCGGGCTTGAGGTAGTCGCTGTGCCCGGCGTCGCCGGCGGCGAAGGCCAGCGCCCCGAAGGCGGGGTCGACGGGGTCGGCGCCGTGGCCGATCCCGCCGAGCCGGACGTGCGGGACTCTGGCCACCCAGTCGTCGCTGCCCCGCCCGGCCCACACCCGGGCACCGGTCGGCAGCTCCCGGGCGGATCCGGCCCCCGTGCCCGGGCTGCCGAACAGCGCGATGTCGCTGACCGCGGGGCCGGTACGGGTGCGGGCGCAGACCACGGAACCGTAGGAGTGGCAGAGGAGGGAGAGCCGGGAGCCGGGCGGGGTCATGGTGCTCAACCGGTCGAGGAAGGGCGCCAGTTCCGCGGCGGCCTCGTCGGCGCGGTCGGCGGTCAGGACGGTCGTGCTGACCGTGCCGGGGGTGTCGTACCCGAGCCAGGCGATCACGGCGGAGCGGGGATGCTCGGCCTGGAGGCGCTGCTGGAGAGCGACGGCCCCGGCACGGAACCTCCCGTAGGTGTCGAGCGTGGTGTCGGACCCGGGCACGAGGACGGTGATCCGGTCGGCGGTTTCCAGCTCGCCGAACACCTCGACGGCCCGGCCCTTGCCGCGGCCGTCGAAGGTGAGGAACTGCGCGGCTCCGGCCGCGTCCATGGCACGCAGCCCGGCGGCCCGGCCCGTGCGGTCGGCGTCATGGGCCATGCGGGCCGCCTCGGCGAGATTGGCGCGGTTGGCGTCGTACCGGCTGCGGGGCGCGGTGTCCTCAGCGAAGGTCGCGGGCGCGGGAGCGGGGACCTCTGAGGAGGCGGCGGCGGATATGGGGAACACGACGGCCGCCGCGACCAGGGCGGCCAGCAGGGTGCGGCGCAGCCGGCCACGGCCGGGCGCAGCCGTTCTGGTGGGCTCCGCCGTCCCGGTGGTTCGCGTCGTCCGCGCCGTCCCCGTCGTCATGGTGTGTTCCTTCGGTCGTCCGGAAGGGCCGTCAGCGCTCTTCTCTGCTCCCGAAGTTAGAAATTTCGGGCCGTGGTCGGCGTCACGCCATGGAGCCGTGTTCGCACGTAGCTCTCAGGTATGACGGGGGATACCTGAGAGGCGCGGTGAAGCCTGAACGCCCGTGCGCAGGGCGTCGGTTAGGGTCTCGTGATGAGCGACGACGACTGGCGTCACGACCGCATCGGCAGTGCGCACCGGGGGAAGAACCCCACCGTCCTGCGCCGCCTCGACGCGGGCTTCGCCGTGATCGGGGACCGGCAGTTCCTGCCCGGGTACTCGGTGCTGCTGACCGACGATCCGGCCGTGACCAGGCTCTCCGACCTGCCCCGGGCGGGCAGGGCCGCGTACCTCGCCGACACGGAGCGGCTCGCCGAGGCCGTCGAGCGGGCCTGTAGGCGGCTCGACCCGGCCTTCCACCGCGTGAACATCGAGATCCTCGGCAACACCGATCCCTACCTCCACGCGCACATCTGGCCCCGCTACGACTGGGAGCCCGCCGACCGCGTCCGGCGGCCCGTGTGGTCGTACGAGGAGGAGTGCTGGCGCGGTGAGCAGCACGCGCTGGGCCAGCGCCACGATGCCCTGCGGGCCGCCATCGGGGAGGAGTTGGACCGGCTCGGTGAGGCCGCCTGAGCGGTCAGGCCGTCAGGCCGTCAGGCCCTCACGTCCTCACGTCCTCACGTCCTCACGTCCTCATGTCCTCAGGCCGTCACGTCGTCGCCACGCGCACGCCGAAGCCGATCAGGACGACACCCGTCGTCCGGTCCAGCGTCCGGCGGACCCGCGGCCGCGCGAAGAACCGCCGGGCGCGCGAGAGCACGTACACGTACGAGCCCAGCCAGACCACCGTCAGCAGCACGTGGACCAGGACCAGCAGCGCCATGCCGACCGCCGGGCGCAGGCCCGGCGGGGCGAGGGCGGGCAGCAGCCCGGTGTAGAAGACGGCGATCTTGGGATTGAGGACGTTGGCGACCAGGCCGGTCCGCCAGGCCCCGCCGCCGCCCGCCTCCGGCCGTCGGCCGGCCGGCTCCGCGCCCGGCCGGCACAGCGAACGCATGCCCAGCCAGCAGAGATACGCGGCGCCCGCGAGCTTCACCACCAGGTACACCTCGGCCGACGCGGCGAGCAGAGCCGCGAGCCCCGCCACGGTGAGTGCGCCCCAGATCAGCAGTCCGACGGCGATCCCGGCGACGGTGCGCAGCCCGTCGCCGCGGCCCCGCGTGACGGCCCGCTTCGTCACGATGGCCATGTCCGGGCCGGGTACGAGGGTGAGGAGCGCCAGGACCCCGGTCGCGCCGAGAAGAGCGGTGAGCACGCGGTCAGTCTGCCACCAGGGGTTCGGCGCAGTCCGCCCGCCAGCGGGGTGCCGGGTCCCGGCTGCCGGTCAGTGCCTGCGGTACGTGAGCGGCGGGTTGTCGCTGCCCACCAGCTCTCGCTGGAGGCTGCCGTCGGGCAGCAGCCGGAGCCGGCTCCGGCCGCCCGGCGTGCAGGTGGGCGGGGCGCCGGAGGTGACGGTGGAGGCGTCGAGCTCCACGGGATCGGGGGCGTCGAGCAGGGGCGCGGTCCAGGCGCAGGCGAAGCCGGGGCCCTGGACGGTGAGGGACATGACCCGGTCGCCGACGGCGCCGCCGGTGAGGGTGAGTCGCCAGGTCCGACTGCCGTGGGTGGCCTGCCAGGTGCCGAGGTACGCCTCGGGGAGGCCGGTGATCGTGGGGGTGGAGGCGGAGGCGGTGGGGGTCGCGGCCGTGGTCGGCGTACGGGGACTGGTGAGGGGCGGTCGCGGGTCCTCGGCTCCGTTCATGACCGCGTACACCGTGCCGCCGGACAGGACGGCGACGACCGCGGCCACGGCGAGGAGGAAGACGGTGGACACGGGCCGGGGGCCGGGCGGAGGCTCCCATTCCACCGGCGGGTAAGCGGAATACGCGGAGTACGCGGGCGGTAGTGGCGGTGCCGGCGGGGGTATGGCGCGGTCCGGGCCGGCGTCCTCGCGGTCCAGCAGTTGTACGGCGTGCCGTCCGAGCCGGGCCACCAGCGGGGCCGGAAGCCAGGGCTCCAGGGCCCTCCCGTCGGCCACGGTGTCGCCCGCGCCGACCCGGGCCAGGACGTCGGCCGGCCCGGGCCGGGCGGCGGGATCCCTGCGCAGGCAGTCCCGTACGAGGTCGTGCAGCTCGGCCGGTACGCCGGCCAGGTCCGGTTCGGCTTCGGTGCTGCGGAGCAGGAGCGCGGCGAGGCCGCCGGGCTGCTCCGCGTCGCCGAAGGGCAGCCGCCCGGTGGCGGCGTACGCCAGGACGGCGCCGAGGCAGAAGATGTCGCAGGCGGCGGTCACCGGCTCGCCGCGGATCTGCTCGGGGGCCATGAAGCCCGGGGAGCCGATGAGTTCGCCGGCGCGGGTCAGCCCGGCGTCGGGCTGGGCGTCGGGCCCGGCCGGGGCGGCGCGGGCTATGCCGAAGTCGATGACGCGGGGGCCGTCGAGGGTGAGCAGGACGTTCGAGGGCTTCAGATCGCGGTGGACGATGCCGGCGCGGTGGATGTCCTGGAGGGCGTGCGCGAGGCCCGCGGCCAGGATCCGTACGGAACGGCCCGGCAACGGGCCGAAGTCGTGGGCCACGACCTGGTGGAGGCTCGGCCCGGCGACGTAGCCGGTGGCGAACCAGGGGGTGTCGGCCTCGGTGTCGGCGTCGAGGACCGGGGCGGTCCACTCGCCGCCGACGCGACGGGCCGCGGCGACCTCCTGGCGGAAGCGGATGCGGAATTCGTCGCGGGCGGCGAGGTCGTGGTGGACCAGCTTCACGGCGACGGTGCGGCCGCGGTCGGAGCGGGCGAGGTAGACCCGGCCCATGCCGCCGGCGCCGAGGCGGGACAGCAGGCGGTACGGGCCGATGCGGTGTGGGTCGTGCGGATGCAGTTGTTCCATGCCGGGTGGTTCCTCCCCCTCGGACTGGCCGAACGGCTCCGCAGGGAAGGACGGGTGGGGGTGCGGGGTGGTTGCCTGCCGCCGGGTGCGGCGCCGTTGCCGGGGGCGCTGCCCCCGGACCCCCGCGCCTCAAACGCCGGCGGGGCTGGATGTGCCCGGCGAGGCTGAAAGAACGGGGCTCCGTCCCGGGCCCCGCGCCTCAAACGCCGGCGGGGCTGGATTGTGTCCGGCGGGGATGGGTTCAGGGGGTGGACAGGGTGTCCAGGGCCTTGGTCAGGCGTTCCAGGACGTGGACCGTTTCGGCGAAGGCGGCGTCGCCCAGTTCTTCCGCGAGGCGGGTGGCCAGGGTGGCGTGGCCCGGGCCGATGCGGGCCACCGCCGCGCGGCCCTCGTCCGTCGGGCGCAGCAGCTTCGCCCGACGGTGGGCGGGGTTGGGGGCGTACTCGGCCAGGCCCTTGGCGACCAGCAGGTCAGCGATGCGCTGGACGCTCTGCCGGGTGATCCCCATGGTGCGGGCGATGCCCGCGACGGGCAGCGGCTCCCGCAGTACCGCGCCCAGTACCTGCCACCAGGCGGCCGTCAGTCCGGCCGGCCGGGCCAGCTCCTCCGAGACGGCGAGGAACTGGCCGTTCAGCCGGAAGACCCCGAGCGCGGTGCGGCTCAGCAGGTCCTGCCGCGCCCGGGTGGACCCGGGCGCCAGCGGCTCACGCATCGCCCGCCTCCGACGCCGCCATCAGGACCGGGTAGGCGCTCGGGTCCGAGTCGTGGAAGAGCCGGTACCACGCGTCCAGGACGTCCGGCTTGTAGACGTCCAGGCGGGCGAAGACCTCGCGGGCGAAGGCCACCGGCTCCGTCGGCCCCGCCGTGATCAGGTCGCCGTCGGTCACCGCGTCGGCCTCGACGTAGCTCTCGGCGCCGCCGTAGCCCGGCTGCGACGCCAGGTAGAAGGAGGCCGCGCTGGTGTGGGCCCGGCCGTCCAGCAGGCCTTCGCGGGCGAGGCCGGCGGTAGCTCCGCAGATCGCCGCGACCGGCACCCCGGCGGCCAGGAACTCCCTCGCCTTCGCCGCGAAGGGCGCCAGCTCCTCGCTCGTGTCCCACAGCGAGGCGCCGGTGAGGATCAGCAGCGAGGAGTCCTCCGGCCGCAGGTCGGCCAGGGCCAGATCGGGCTGGATGCGGACGCCGCCCATGGTGGTGACCGGCTGACCGGCGGTGAAGCCGACCGTTCGCACGACGTGGCCGCGCTGGGTGAGGTGCGCGGTGGTGTGTCCGGTCTCCCAGTCCGCGTACGTGTCGTAGACCGCGAGGTGGACGGGCTTGGTCGCGCCGCGGGTCTCGGTCGTCGTCGTCCCGGTCGCCGTCTCGGTCGTCGTCCTGGTCGTCGTCCTGGTCGTGGTCTCGCTCATCGGGTTCGCCTCCAGAGTCAGTCGGATCGGCTTGTTTCTCTCGCGATGTGTCTGCTGCGGGCTTTGACTATGACAATAGGCTGTCATGTAGACAGGATGCTGTCAATGCTCTGGAGGGGGTCCCGTCACGCGTCGCGAAGGGCCGCCCGCACGCAGACAGACTGCCGAGACCGGCCCCCCACCCCCATACAGTCCGCCGATATCCCTCCCCACCTGCGCACTTCTAGCGTGACGCCATGACCCCTCATGTCACCCCGCACACCCTTGCCGCAGTGAAGGACGCAGACCGGAAGCATGTCTTCCACTCCTGGTCCGCCCAGGCCCTGATCGACCCGCTCGCCGTCGCGGGGGCCGAGGGGTCGTACTTCTGGGACTACGACGGCAAACGGTTCCTCGACTTCTCCTCCCAGCTGGTCAACACCAACATCGGCCACCAGCACCCCAAGGTCGTCGCCGCGATCCAGGAGCAGGCCGCCCGCCTCTGCACCCTCGCGCCCGGCTTCGCAGTCGACGTCCGCTCCGAGGCCGCACGCCTCATCGCCGAGCGGACCCCGGGCGACCTCGACAAGATCTTCTTCACCAACGGCGGCGCCGAGGCCGTGGAGAACGCCGTCCGCATGGCCCGCCTGCACACGGGCCGCGCCAAGGTGCTCTCCACCTACCGCTCGTACCACGGGGCCACCGCCGCCGCGATCAACCTGACCGGCGACCCGCGCCGCTGGCCCTCCGACACGGCCGCCGCCGGCGTCGTGCACTTCTGGGGCCCGTACCTCTACCGCTCCGCCTTCCACGCCGCCACCGAGGCCGAGGAGTGCGCCCGCGCCCTCGCCCACCTCGCCGACACCATCGCCTTCGAGGGACCGCAGACGATCGCGGCGATCATCCTGGAGAGCGTGCCCGGCACGGCCGGGATCATGACCCCGCCGCCCGGCTACCTCGCGGGCGTGCGCGAGCTCTGCGACCGCCACGGCATCGTCTTCATCCTCGACGAGGTCATGTCGGGCTTCGGGCGCACAGGCGCCTGGTTCGCCGCCGACCACTGGGGCGTCACGCCCGACCTGATCACCTTCGCCAAGGGCGTGAACAGCGGCTACGTCCCGCTCGGCGGCGTGGCCATCTCGGCCGCCATCGCCGAGACCTTCGCCACACGCCCCTACCCGGGCGGACTGACGTACTCCGGCCACCCCCTGGCCTGCGCCGCCGCCGTCGCTACGATCAACGCGATGGAGGAGGAGGGCATCGTCGAGCACGCCGCCCGCCTCGGCGAGAACGTGATCGGGCCGGCGCTCGCCGAGATCGCCGAGCGGCACCCCTCCGTCGGGGAGGTGCGCGGTCTGGGCACCTTCTGGGCGCTGGAACTCGTACGGGACAAGGAGACGCGCGAGCCGCTGGTCCCGTACAACGCGGCCGGACCGGCCAACGCGCCGATGGCCGAATTCACGGCGGCCTGCAAGGCGTCGGGCCTGTGGCCCTTCGTCAACATGAACCGCACCCACGTCGTCCCCCCGTGCACCATCACGGAGGCGGAGGCGAAGGAGGGGCTGGCCCTGCTGGACGCCGCGCTGACGGTCGCCGACCGCCACACGACGACCGGCTAGGCCAAAGCCACGCAGCTGGACGGGCCAGTGGCCGGTTCTCGTCCGCATAACGGGTCGTAATCCGCATACCGACCTCGAACCGTTCGGTTTCAGCCTCGCTGTCTGGCCTATGGTGTCCGAAGCTCTACGACAGGAGACGGACCCCTATGCCAGGCAGCGGCGCTGTCACCCGCAACACACTTCGCCAGCAGATCGCGGACGCGCTGCGTGACGAGGTGCTCGCGGGACGCCTGCCCCCGGGGACCGAGTTCACGGTCAAGCAGATCGCGGAGCAGTACGAGGTCTCCGCGACCCCCGTGCGCGAGGCACTCGTGGACCTCTCGGCCCAGGGGCTGCTCGAACTGGTCCAGCACCGGGGCTTCCGGGTGCGGATCTTCTCCGTGGACGACTTCCGCGGAATGATCGAGGCGCGCTCGCTGGTCGTGGACGGGATCTTTCGCCGGCTCGCCGAGGGCGGCACCGCCCCAGGCTCCGGCGAGATGCTGGTGTCGGTGCGCCGCCGGGGCGAGGAGGCGCGCAGGGCCGCGCACAGCGGTTCGCTCGAAGTGCTGATCGGCTACGACCTGCGCTTCTGGCGCGAGCTGAGCGGGCTGGTCGCCAACACCTACATCTCCGAGTTCCTGCACCGCATCCGCGTGCAGTGCTGGGTCTTCGCCGTCCCCCACCTCCAGCGCGAGCCGCGGCTGCGGGCGGCGCTGTGGGACCGGCACAGCGAGCTGGTGGACGCGGTGACGCGGGCGGACGCCGACGAGGTACGCCGCATCGTGCAGGGCTACAACCAGCACGCGCTGGACTGGGCCGACCGCCTCTCGTAGGGGTGGTGTCCGCTGCCGGGCCGGGCCCGAGGTTCTGCGCACCCCTTCGCGGAGGGTGTTCGGCGCACTACGCTGACCGGATCGGCGGCAACGACTGATCGGAGGCCGTGTGGCCTGTGACCTGTGGCTGGTCCCCCTTGTCGATGTGCTGTGCCACAGCCCCGACAACCCCTTCGCGGAAGAGATCGCCTCGTACGACAAGGCGCTGGGCGAGGCCGGACTGCCGTCCGTGCCCGTGTTCGCGTACATGCCGGGCCTGAGCGGGGACGTGGCCCCGGTCGCCGGCTTCGACTACGACGCCCTGCATTTCCTGAGGCGGGCGTACCTGCTCCAGATCTGCGGGCTGCCGGTGACGCCGGTGGACGAGCTGGGCGGGGACTACGAGCAGCTGCTGGAGATGTTCGAGCCGACGGCGCAGCAGTCGCACCTGGTGTGGCACTACGACCACGCCGGGGCGTACGTGCCGGTGGACTTCGCGGCTCCGCTGGCGAACGAGGAGCTGTTGGCCGGGGGTGGGCCGCTGGGGTCCGCGCAGGGGCTGTTGCGGGAGCTCGGGTTCGTGGCTCCCGCGATCGGGATCGACCCGGGGAATCCGCCTGCGGCGCCGGCTCCGCCGGGGCGGCCGACGTCGTTGGAGGAGCCGGCGGGGCCGATTCCGTACGACGACAGTCCCTTTGCGCGGGAGCGGTATGTGTGGCTGGGGCTGCATGCGGCGGCTACGCGGAGTCTGGGGCAGGGGTCGATGATCATCTTCAGCTGACGCTGGCTGTGGGGGTGTGCGGTGGTGGTGGGGGTTGGGGGTGGGGGTGGGGGAGGGGGAGGGCGGGTGCGGGGCCGCTGCGCGGAGCTGGTCCCCGACCCGCCCTTTCGCCGTTTCCTGGGGCCCGCCCCAGACCCCGCGCCTCAAACGCCGGCGGGGCTGGAAGGGCGCCTCAAACGCCGGCGGGGCTGGAAGGGTTCAGCGGGGTTGTTCCGGGGGGCGTTGGCGGGGCATGTTCGGGCGGGTGCCCGGGGGGAGGGGGAAGCGGGCCGGGGGGATGTACGCGTCCGAGCGGGCGCCGGTGGCGCCCAGGGACTGCATCACCAGCGGTGCGGGGCCGGAGCTGAACTCCACCATCCACTCCGCGGTCTCGGAGCGTACGAGTTCCGTCACGTCCTCCGAGAAGCGGCGCAGCACGGTCAGGCACCGCTCGGCTGCCTCGCTGGCCGTGCCCTCCGTCGGCCCGAGCACCTCCCGTACGTTCTCCGAGGCCCAGTCGAACTGCAGGGTCTGGAGGCGGCGCTGGACCGCCTGGGCCGTGGCGACGTCCCGCATCCAGCCGGACGTCAGCCCGAAGAACCGGTCGCAGGCCAGACAGGCCGCGCCCAGGAGCAGCGCCAGGTATCCGTACGTCGACCCGCCCGGTGCCGAGCCCGTCAGCTCCACCAGCGGCATCGCGGCGCCCGTGACGGCGCCCACGGCCGCGCCCACCCGCAGTACGCGCGCGCCCCGGCGCTTCCAGGCACGGTCGGACAGGTACCACTCGGCGGTGCGCAGCGCATCCGCCTCGACCCGCCGGTAGAGCTCGTCGAGCCGCTCCGCGGGCTCACCCCAGTCCCCGAGGGGGAACGGCCGGCCGGTCAGATCGCCCGCCGCCATCGGTCCGCCGCCTTCCTCCCGGGGATCCCGGGGTGGCCCCTCGGGCTGCATCTCCGGCTGGCTCACCCGGCACTCCCTCTGCCTGCGCTGACGTGTGGTGGTGCGCGTGTGCGCAATGATGCGCATGCTCTTCCTACCTTCGAATGACGGCCGATGGGCGACGAATCCCGGGATTTCCGCCCGCAAGGAGGTCTCCATCAGGTACGCGTTCGCCCCGTCTCTCACTCGAAAGAGTTGGTCCTCACGGCGTAGGGCGCTGCGCCCGGGGAGCACGTAGGCTCGGATTGACCAAGCGTCCCGACTGTACGGAGTGAGTGACCTGTGATTCCCGGTGGTGGCCAGCCCAACATGCAGCAGCTGCTCCAGCAGGCCCAGAAGATGCAGCAGGACCTCGCCGCGGCCCAGGAGGAGCTCGCTCAGGCCGAGGTCGAGGGCCAGGCCGGCGGCGGTCTGGTCAAGGCGACCGTGACCGGTTCCGGTGAGCTGCGCGCCCTGGTGATCGACCCGAAGGCCGTGGACCCCGAGGACACGGAGACGCTCGCCGACCTGGTGGTCGCGGCCGTCCAGGCCGCCAACGAGAACGCCCAGGCGCTCCAGCAGCAGAAGCTGGGCCCCCTGGCCCAGGGCCTGGGCGGCGGCAGCGGCGTCCCCGGCCTCCCGTTCTAATACCCCTCACCCCTTCCGCACCCGAAACCGAAACCGAAAGAAGGCAGTCCGTTGTACGAAGGCGTGGTCCAGGACCTGATCGACGAACTGGGCAGGCTGCCCGGCGTCGGGCCCAAGAGCGCGCAGCGGATCGCCTTCCACATCCTGCAGGCCGAGCCCACCGACGTCCGGCGCCTCGCGCACGCGCTGCTGGAGGTCAAGGACAAGGTCCGGTTCTGCGCGGTGTGCGGGAACGTGGCGCAGGAGGAGCGGTGCGGAATCTGCCGCGATCCGCGTCGGGACACCACGGTCATCTGTGTCGTCGAGGAGCCGAAGGACGTCGTCGCGATCGAGCGGACCCGCGAGTTCCGGGGCAAGTACCACGTCCTCGGCGGTGCGATCAGCCCGATCGAGGGCGTCGGCCCGGACGACCTGCGCATCCGCGAGCTGCTGGCGCGCCTGGCGGACGGCGTGGTGACCGAGCTGATCCTCGCCACCGACCCGAACCTGGAGGGTGAGGCGACCGCCACGTACCTCGCCCGCATGATCAAGCCCATGGGCCTGAAGGTCACCCGCCTGGCCAGCGGGCTCCCCGTCGGGGGAGATCTGGAGTACGCGGACGAGGTCACGCTCGGGCGGGCCTTTGAAGGAAGGCGACTTCTCGATGTCTGACGCAACGCTGCACGCCTTGGGCCAGGATCCGGACGACTTCGCCGTCCAGATCGCGGACCAGATCGAGTCCTTCATCGTCGCGGTCACCGAGGTGGCCAAGGGCGAGGACCCGGACAGCGCGGTGCCCTTCCTCCTCCTGGAGGTGTCCCAGCTGCTCCTGGCGGGCGGCCGGCTGGGCGCGTACCAGGACGTGCTGCCCGACGAGCGCTACGAGCCCGACCTCGGCCCGGAGCCGGACGTGGACGAGCTGCGCGAGCGGTTCGCGTACATGCTGGAGCCGGTCGACGTGTACTCGGAGGTCTTCGACCCCTACGAGCCGCGGAAGGCCCCGGTCGCGCACCGGATCTCCGACGACGTGGCCGACGTGGTGGCGGACCTGCGGCACGGGCTGGCGCACTACCGGGCGGGCCGGACCACCGAGGCGCTGTGGTGGTGGCAGTTCTCGTACTTCACCAACTGGGGTCCGACGGCCTCGGCCACCCTGCGCGCCCTCCAGTCGCTGGTGGCGCACGTACGGCTGGACCAGCCGCTCCAGGCCCTGGACGGCCTGGACACGGACGAGGACCTGGCCGAGGACGACCTCGCGGAGCAGGCCGGACGGGTGATGGCCGAGGAGCTCGGCGGCCTCGGCCGGGGTGAGCGCCCGCGGGCGAGCGGCCGTACGTGATCAGCCGTACGTGATCAGCCGTAAGCGGGTGTCCGGCGGGGGAACCCGTTCTGTGATCCTTTCGTCTCAGGATGCGGTACGAAGCGGTCGGATCCCGGTCGCTCGTTAGACTGCACCAGCAAATGAGACGGACTGAGCGAGGAGCGCACGTGGGCCTTGTCGTGCAGAAGTACGGAGGCTCCTCCGTAGCCGATGCCGAGGGCATCAAGCGCGTCGCCAAGCGGATCGTGGATGCCAAGAAGAACGGCCACCAAGTGGTCGTCGTGGTGTCCGCGATGGGCGACACGACGGACGAGCTGATCGATCTCGCCGAGCAGGTTTCCCCGATGCCTGCCGGGCGTGAATTCGACATGCTGCTGACCGCCGGAGAGCGGATCTCCATGGCCCTGCTGGCCATGGCGATCAAAAACCTGGGCCACGAGGCCCAGTCGTTCACCGGTAGCCAGGCAGGCGTGATCACCGACTCGGTCCACAACAAAGCGCGCATCATCGATGTCACGCCGGGCCGTATCCGCACTGCGCTGGACGAGGGCAACATCGCCATCGTCGCCGGCTTCCAGGGCGTGTCCGCGGACTCCAAGGACATCACCACCCTCGGCCGCGGCGGCTCGGACACCACCGCCGTCGCGCTCGCGGCGGCGCTGGACGCCGAGGTCTGCGAGATCTACACCGACGTCGACGGCGTCTTCACCGCGGACCCCCGCGTCGTGAAGAAGGCCAAGAAGATCGACTGGATCTCCTCCGAGGACATGCTGGAGCTCGCCGCCTCCGGTTCCAAGGTGCTGCTGCACCGCTGTGTCGAGTACGCACGCCGATACAACATCCCGATCCACGTCCGCTCGTCCTTCTCGGGACTGCCGGGCACCTGGGTCAGCAACGAGAATCCGCAAGGGGACGAGCAGGTGGAGCACGCCATCATCTCCGGAGTCGCTCACGACGTCTCCGAAGCCAAGATCACGGTCGTCGGTGTTCCGGACAAGCCGGGCGAGGCCGCGGCGATCTTCCGCGCCATCGCGGATGCCGAGATCAACATCGACATGATCGTGCAGAACGTCTCGGCGGCCTCGACGGGCCTCACCGACATCTCCTTCACCCTCCCCAAGGCCGAGGGCCACAAGGCCATCGACGCCCTGGAGAAGGCGAAGGACGCGATCGGCTTCGACTCCCTGCGCTACGACGACCAGATCGGCAAGATCTCCCTGGTCGGCGCCGGCATGAAGACGAACCCGGGCGTCACCGCCTCCTTCTTCCAGGCGCTGTCCGACGCGGGCGTGAACATCGAGCTGATCTCCACCTCGGAGATCCGCATCTCGGTCGTCACCCGCCAGGACGACGTCAACGAGGCCGTCCGCGCCGTGCACACGGCCTTCGGCCTCGACTCCGACAGCGACGAGGCCGTCGTCTACGGAGGCACCGGACGATGACCCGCAGCCGGTCCTCCGCCCCGGCACTCGCCGTGGTCGGGGCGACCGGAGCAGTCGGTTCGGTCCTGCTCCAGATACTGTCCCAGCGGGCAGACGTCTGGGGCGACATCCGCCTGATCGCCTCCGCGCGCTCGGCCGGCCGCATGCTGGCCGTCCGCGCGGAGGAGACCGAGGTGCTCGCCCTCACCGAGGACGCCTTCGACGGCCTCGGGCCGGGCGATGTCGCACTCTTCCTGACCCCGGCCGAGGTCTCGGCCCGGTGGGCCCCCGTCGTCACCGCGCGCGGCACGGTCGTCGTCGACCAGTCCGCCGCCTTCCGCGAGGACCCCGAGGTCCCGCTGGTCGTACCCGAGGTCAACGGGCATGCCGTACGGATCCGGCCGCGCGGGATCGTCGCCACCCCGGACTGCGTGACGGCCGCCATGATCGCGGCCTTGGGCGCGCTGCACGCCGAGTACTCCCTCTCCGAGCTGGTCGTCTCCTCGTACCAGGCCGCGAGCGCCGCGGGCCGGGCCGGTTCGACGGCGCTGCGCCGCCAGCTGTCGGTGGTCGCCGGGACCTCCCTGGGGGAGCAGACCGGTGACGTACGCCGTGCCGTGGGCGAGGACACCGGCCCCTTCGCGGCTCCGCTCGCCCTCAACGTCGTGCCCTGGTCCGGCGAACTGCGCGAGGACGGCTGGTCCTCGCACGAGCTGGCGGTACGGGGCGAGACGCGCCGGATCCTGCAGCTGGAGCAGCTCCCGGTGTCGGTGACCTGCGTACAGGTGCCGGTGCTGACCGGGCATTCGCTGACCGTGCGGGCCCGGTTCGAGCACGAGGTGCAGGCCGCGCACGCCCGGGAGATCCTGGAGGCCGCGCCCGGCGTGGTGCTCGTGGACGACCCCGCGGCGGGGGAGTTCCCCACTCCCGCGGACGCCGCCGGGACGGATCCTGCCTGGGTGGGACGGGTCCGGGCCTCGCTCGACGACCGGCACTCCCTGGAGTTCTTCGTGTGCGCCGACAATCTCCGCAAGGGCGCGGCCCTGAACGCCACGCAGATCGCGGAACTGATCGCAGATGAATTTGCGTAATTCGCTTTGTAGGATCGGTGCCGATCCCTTGATCAAGGTGATGGCCCGACCGCCGTCTCGATAAGACGGGGCAATCGGGAAGAGCGGGTACGCATGAGGGCAACAGGGATTTCGCCGGCGACGCTGCCTCACGCGTACAACCCTGACGGGGGGACGCGTGTCCAACAGGCGTGGCAGAGGCACTGCTCGAGCTGGCCGTCCTACCGGCGCGCACCGGGATCATCCCGTCGCGCCGGGCTGTCCGTGCGCCCGGCGGCGGTCTTCCCGTGATCGTGCCCGTCCCGCCGGCGGGGCCGTCCGAGGCGCCCGTACGCACGGCCGTACCGATCCGGAGCGTCCTTGTGCCCGCGCCGCGCGACAGCGCTGAGTCGGGCGGGAGCAGCAAGAGCGAGACGGCCGAAGTGGTGGCCGGCACCACCGTCGACCACCTCACGGCGACCTACCAGGCGCACTACCGCTCGCTCCTCGGCCTGGCCGCACTGCTCCTCGACGACACCGCCTCCTGCGAGGACGTGGTCCAGGAGGCGTTCATCCGGGTGCACTCGGCCCGCAGCCGGGTCCGCGACCGGGAGAAGACCCTGGCGTACCTGCGACAGACCGTCGTGAACCTCTCGCGGTCCGCCCTGCGCCGGCGCATCCTCGGCCTCAAGCTGCTGTCGAAGCCGATGCCGGACATGGCGAGCGCCGAAGAGGGCGCGTACGACCAGCTGGAGCGGGACGATCTGATCAAGGCGATGCGCGGACTCCAGCGCCGTCAGCGCGAGGTGCTGGTGCTGCGCTACTTCGCGGACATGACGGAGGCCCAGGTCGCCGAGACGCTCGGGATATCGCTCGGCTCGGTGAAGGCGTACGGATCGCGGGGCATTGCCGCGCTGCGGGTGGCGATGGAGGCTGCGCAGTCATGAGGGACGACCACACCCCGCCGGGCGCGGGGAGCGACGAAGAGGCGCTGCGGGACCTGCTGCGCGGAGCCGTCGAGGGCCTGCAGCCCTCCGCGGGCGCGCTGGAGCGACTGCGCCACGCCGTACCCGCGCGGCGGGCCCGCAGGCGCCAGGCCTTCGTCGGCGCCGCCGCGGCCGCGCTGCTCGCGGGGACGGCGGTCCCGGCCCTCCTGCACATGGCGGGCGGCGAGGGAGCGGCCACGGACCGCCCGGCCATGGCCGGGCACGGCGCGCACTCCGGTGACAAGCCGGGCGCGGTCGCTTCGGACCCGCGCCAGAACGGTTACGGCGCCTATCCCAAGTCCACCCACTCCTTCGGCGGCGCCCCGGCCGTGGGCGGCGTCACCGGCCAGCCGGACGCCGTGGGCGGTTCGCCGGCCGGAGGCCTGACGGCAGGCCCGTCGGGCACCGGTACCTCGGGCGCGTCGGCCGGCCCGGGCGGCTCGGTGGTGGGCTCGGGCCCGATGCCACCCGTGGCCGCGCCGGGTGTGCCCGGATGCGGCTCGGACCAGCTGGGAGTGGTGGGCTCGGCCCGCGCCCCGGAGACCGACGGCAGGGTGTACGGCAGTTTCCGGGTCACGAACGTCTCGGCGCACGGCTGCGCCGTCAGCGGCCAGGACACCGTGACGGCGGCCTCGGCGGCCGGCGGCCCGGACGGCTCGGGCTCCGCGGTCGCCGTGGTCGGCCATACGGCGGGGGATCCGGCGAGCGGGCTGCTGCCCGACCCATCGGCGCAGGCGCCGGTGCTGGTGCTGCCGCCGAACACGGCGTACGAGGTCCGCTTCGCGTGGGTGCCGTCGGGGGAGACCTGTTCGGCGACGAAGCCGGACACGGGCGGGAAGCCGCCGCAGACCGAGCCCGCGGGCACCTCGGACGGCGCGGCGGACGGGTCGGCCACCGAGCCGCAGACGGGCACGCCCCCGGCAGCAGCCGGCGTCGCGGTGTCCCACAGCCCTCAGGCGGGGGCGGCGACGACGCGGACGACGATTCCCGAGGCCTGCGGCGGAACGGTCTACCGGACGGGTGCGATCCCGCTGGCCGAGTAACCGCACAGACCGGCCGCACAGCCCGGCAGCGCGGCCGGGGCCGCGCGGCGAGCGCCGAGCGCGCGGGGCTCCGTACGCCTACGCCGCGGGTTCGAGCAGGCCCGCCTCGGCGTCGCGGAAGGTCTCCACCTCGCGGCGGTAGAGCCGGAACCACATGAAGAGCACGAAGGCGACGAAGACGAACCACTCGCCCGTGTAGCCGAGGTTCTGGAAGGCCTTCAGGTCGAGCCCGGTGTTGGTCGGAGCCTGCGCGGGCACCGGAACCATGCCGTCCGCCGGGGTCTGCACCGTCAGCCAGGCGTCGTACAGGTCGTACGGGACGAGGTTGACGAGCGAGGCCGCCCCGATCACCCCGAGCTGCCCGGCCGGCAGGCCGCCCTGGGTGTGGGCCCCCTTCGTGCCGGAGTTCTCCGAGGCCTGCAGGGCCCCGGTGACCTCGACCCGCCCGGTCGGCGGGGCCGGGGCCTTCGCCGGGTCCGCCGCCCCCGGCAGCCAGCCCCGGACCACCGGGACCGCCTTGCCGGAGTCGGTCTTCAGCAGGGTCAGGACGTAGAAACCGGACGCGCCGTCGAGCCGCCGCTCGGGCACCAGCAGCTGATCGCCGTACTCCCCGGACGTGGAGGCCAGCAGTCCGGAGGTGTTCTTGTCCACCGGAAGCAGCGAGTCCAGGGGCGCGGCCGTCTGCTCCGCGGGCCGTTCGGCGGTCGCCTCCCGGTGGCTGTCGACGCGGTCCTCGAACCGGCCGAGCTGCCAGGAGCCCATGAACAGGCAGAAGGGGACGGCGAGCGCGACGAAGACGTTGATCCCCCACCAGCGCGGGGTCAGGAGAAACCGGTGCACCCCACCACCGTACGGGGGGTGCACCGGTGGCCGTGCCTCGGGGCTCGCTTCGCCCCCCAGCCCCGCCGGGTCAGACGGGCAGGTGCTTCAGCGCGAATTCCAGTTCCATCCGGACCTGCTTGATCCGCTCCTCCACCACCAGCGAGCCGTGTCCGGCGTCGTACCGGTACACCTCGTGCACGGCCCCGCGCGCCGCGAGCCGGTCCACGTAGTTGTCGATCTGCCGGATCGGGCAGCGCGGGTCGTTGACGCCCGCCGCGATGTGCACGGGGGCCTTCACGGCGTCCACGTACGTCAGCGGCGAGGAGGCCTCGAAGCGGTCGGGGACCTCTTCCGGCGTGCCGCCGAAGAGGGTGCGGTCCAGGGACTTCAGCGCCTCCATCTCGTCGTGGTACGCCGTCACGTAGTCCGCGACCGGTACGGCGGCCAGGCCCACGACCCAGGCGTCCGGCTGCGTGCCCAGCCCCAGCAGCGTCAGGTACCCGCCCCAGGAGCCGCCCGACAGGACGAGGCGCGCCGGGTCCGCGAGGCCGGAGGAGACCGCCCACTCCCGGACCGCCGCGATGTCCTCCAGCTCGATCAGGCCGACCCGGTGCTTGAGGGCGTCCGTCCACGCGCGGCCGTAGCCGGTCGAGCCCCGGTAGTTGACCCGCACGACCGCGAAACCGTGGTCCAGCCAGGCCGCCGGGGTCGCCGCGAAGGCGTCGCTGTCGTGCCAGGTCGGCCCGCCGTGGATCTCGAAGATCGTCGGGAAGGGGCCGTGGCCGTGGCCGACCGGACGCTGCGCGAGCGCGTGGATCCGCCCGCCCGGGCCCTCCACCCACACGTCCTCCACCGGCAGCGAGCCGGGCGGGCGGAAGCCCGGCGGGTCCAGGACGCTCCCGCCCGCGGTGGACCGTACCGTCGAGGGCTCGGCGGCCGAGGACCACAGGTACTCCACCGTCCCGTCGGGGCGCGCGGTGGCCCCCGACACCGTCCCCGGGGGCGTGTCCACGTGTACGAGCTCCCGCGCGGCCAGGTCGTAGCGCCACAGCTCGCTGCGGGCCTCGAAGCTGTGCGCGACCAGGAGCGCGGAGCCGTCGGGGTACCACTCGGCGCTGACATCACCCGGCAGGTCGATCGCGAGGTCCCGCTGTTCGCCGGTGGCCACGTCCCACACCATCGGCTCCCACCGGCCGCGCCGCTGGTGGCCGACGAGCAGCCGGGTGTCGCCCGCGACGGGCGCGAAGCCGAGGACCTCCAGACCGAGCTCCTCGGCTCCGCCCCGGGAGTCGTCCAGCTCGGCGACGGTGGTCCCGTCGAGGGTCAGGACGCGCAGCGCGGAGTGCATCGCGTCACCGTGCTCGGTGTGCTCGATGGCGACGAGCGTCCCGTCGCGGGAGAGGTCGCCGACGCCGGCCGACTCCCGGTGCCGGTAGATGACGGTGGGCGCGGAGCCGTCCGGCCGGACCACGTGGACCGTCGTTCCGTCCTCGTCGGTGGAGCGCCCGACGACCGCGGTCCCGTCGCGGCCGATGGCCAGCCCGGCGGGGTACGAGGGCTCCAGGCCGGGGGTGGCCGGTTCGTCGGGGCCGCCCGCGAAGCGCTGGCGCACCCAGGTGCCGAACTCGTCGCCGTCGGTGTCGGAGAACCACCAGATCCACTCGCCGTCGGGGGAGAGGGCGGCGTCGGTGGTGCCGTTGGGACGGTTCGTGGCCTGCCGCTGCACGCCGGTGGCGCGGTCCCAGGCGTAGATCTCGAAGGTTCCGGTCGCGTTGGAGACGAAGAGCGAACGGTCCGGGGCGTCCTCGGCCCAGTCGGGCAGCCCGACGCGCGGCGCCCGGAACCGCTTCTCCCAGTCGGGCATCTCGGGGGTGATCTCGCTGTCGCTGGTCATGGCCCCATTCTCGCGGTTCCCGCCTGCCCGGTTCCCGGGATGCCGACCGCTCGGAGCGGGCGCACAGTGGACGCGTACGGCCGTCCCGTCCTCCGAGGAGGAGTGATCATGGCCAAGAAGGCTCGCACCGGCCACCACATCCACCAGGACTCCGAGCGCGCGATGGCGAAGAACACGGCCGCCGAGGCCCGCGCCAAGGCCGCCTCCAGGGACGTACAGTCCGCGGCGGCGAAGACGCGCGGCATGCAGCAGAAGTCCCAGGCCAAGCGCGGCTAGTGCTGTGGCCCTAGGCTGGCGCCATGCGGATGATCGTCCGGGGCGCCCGGCTGCTCCACACCTCCGGCCTGTCCGACATCGAGGTGGGGGAGGACGGCCGCATCGCGCGGGTCCTCCCGTACGACGACCAGAAGGAACCGCCGGCCACGGGCCTGCTCATCGAGGCCCACGGCGGCCTGCTCAGCGCCCCTTTCGTCGAGCCGCACATCCACCTCGACACGGCGCTGACCGCCGGTGAGCCGCGCCCCAACGCCTCCGGCACCCTCTGGGAGGGCATCGCCTGCTGGAGCGAGCGCAAGCGGACGCTGACCCGCGAGGACGTGATCGAGCGGGCGGGCGAGGTGCTGCGCTGGCAGGCGGCCCAGGGGGTGCTGCACGTGCGGACCCACTGCGACATCACCGATCCGGCCCTCACCGCGCTCGACGCGCTGCTCGAAGTGCGCGACCGGGTACGGGACGTCATGACCCTGCAGATCGTGGCCTTCCCGCAGGAGGGCGTCGTCTCCTTCCCGGACGGTGAGGCGCTGCTGCGCGAGGCGGTCGCCCGCGGGGCGGACGTCGTCGGCGCGATCCCGCACTTCGAGGACACCCGCGAGGACGGAGTGGCCTCCTTGAGGACGGCCTTCGCGCTGGCCGAGGAGCACGGCCTGCCGGTGGACGCGCACTGCGACGAGATCGACGACGAGCAGTCCCGTTTCGTGGAGGTGCTGGCCACCCTGGCCCTGCGCTCGGGCCTGCGGGAGCGCGCCACGGCCTCCCACACGACCGCGATGGGCTCCTACAACGGCGCGTACAGCTTCAAACTCCAGCGCCTGCTGGCCCGTTCCGGCATCAACCTGGTCGCCAACCCCTTCGCCAACCTCAACCTCCAGGGCCGCTTCGACGCCTACCCCAAGCGGCGCGGCCTCACCCAGGTCAAGGAGATGCTGGCGGCCGGGGTCAACGTGGCCTTCGGCCACGACGACGTGATGGACCCCTGGAACGCGCTGGGCACCGCCGATCCGCTCCAGACCGCCCTCGTCGGCCTGTACGCCGCCCAGTTGACCGGCGCCGAGGAAATCCGCACCGCCTTCTCGATGGTGACGGACCGTGCGGCGCGGGTCCTGGGCCTGTCGGACGCGGAGTACGGCATCGCGGAGGGCGCCCCCGCCTCCTTCGTCCTGCTGCCGGCCCCCACGCCCGAGGAGGCGCTGCGCCGCCAGGTCCGGCCCCGGTACGTCGTCTCGCGCGGGACCGTCCTGGCCGAGACTCCGCCCGCCCCGACCCGGCTGTACTGGCCGGGGGAACCCCCGTCCGAGGTCGACTTCAGCCGCCGCCTACGCTGACGCTCCATGACGTGGACGCTCGACACCAACTCAGCCCGGGCCGCCCTGGAGATCGCGTCGGAGTACGCGGACGCCGACCTGCTGGCCCACTCCGTCCGCTCGTACGCCTTCGGGGCCGCGTACGCGCGACAGCACGGCCTGGAGTACGACGCGGAGCTCTTCTACGTGTCGGCCGTGCTGCACGACCTGGGTCTGACCGCCCCGTTCGACAGCCACACCCTCCCCTTCGAGGAGGCGGGCGGCCATGTCGCACGCGTGCTGACGGCGGGCCTGGGCTGGCCGGCGGCCCGCAGGGCGCGCGCCGCGGAGGTGATCGTCCTGCACATGCGGGACGACGTGAGCGCGGCCGAGGACGTGGAGAGCCACCTCCTGCAGGTCGGCACCAGCGCCGACGTCTCGGGCCTGCGCGTCACCGAGTTCGACCCGTCCTTCACGGCCGACCTCCTCGCCGCGTACCCGCGGGGCGACTTCGGCGCCTCCTTCCTCGCCCTGGTCGAGGACCAGGCGAAGCGCAAGCCCGACTGCGCGGCGGCCGGCTACGTAGCGGGCGGCGCGGCCACCCGCATCGCGGCGAATCCCCTGGATGCGTGACACTCCGGAGTCGGTGGCTCCCCTCCTGACCCCTGGTCGTCCTGGGTCAGGCCCTCAGAGGCCGCGTTCGATCATGCCGATCAGGTCCTGGCCCGCGTCGTGGGCCTGGGCCTCGGTGATGCCGCGCAGGGGGCCGTCGATCATCAGGACGGCCAGCCCGTGCACCGCTGACCAGGCCAGGAATTCCGCGCCCGGGCGGCGTTCGGCGGGGAGCAGGCCCGTCTGCACGAGGTCGTCCAGGGCGGCGCCCAGCAGCTCGAACGGGGTCAGCCCGCCCGCCCCGGCCGCGGTGGTGTCCGTGGCGTAGGCCATGTCGGCCGGGACGTGGAACGCGGTGCGGAAGAGCCCCGGCTCGGTCACGGCGAAGCGGATGTAGCCCGTCCCGACGGCACGGAACCGGGCGCGGGCCTGCCCCGCCCGGTCCCCGGCGCGGGTGTCCGCGGGGACCGCCCGGGCGATCTCGGCCTCCATCGTGAGCGCCACCTGGGCCATGGCCGCCTGGGAGACCTCGTGGACGAGCGCCCCCCGGTCGGCGAAGTGCCGGTAGGCGGCGTTGGGTGAGACCCCGGCGCGCCGGGTGACCTCGCGCAGCGAGACGGCGTCGGGCCCGCCCTCGCGGGCCAGCTCCAGCGCCGCGTCGCGGAGGGCGTTGCGGAGGTTGCCGTGCCGGTACGTGCTGCGCTTCGCCGGCGGCTCGGTGCCCGGTGTCGTCGGGGACATTCGTTTCCACTCTCAGATGTGGACAGCGTCTACTTACAGGTACAGCCTACGGCGTTCGGCGGCGCCCTCCAGGTCCGCGACGACCCAAGTGGGTCGAGCTCGGTCCTCGCCCCGATCCTCCTCGGCTCCGGCATCCGCCTCCTCGACGGGGTCGACCCCGCCCTGCGGCTCACCCCGGACCGTACGGTCGCCACCCCGGAGGTCACGCACCTCCGCTACCGCGTCGGCTAGCGTGCCCGCGTGTCGTGGGACGAGACGGAGCACGGACACCCCGGCCGGGTGGCTACGCTGGTCGTGGGGGTTCGGCGAGAGGCGATCTCATGAGGCGGCGCCATCACTTCCACATCGACCACGCCGGGCACTCGATCAGTGCCACGGTCCAGAGCGGCCACCACCCCGTCGTGGAGGTACTGGTCGACGGCAAGGAGACGGGCTACGCGACGACGCGGGGCGACCACCCCGTGACCGTCCACGTGGAGCTTCCGACGGATCCCCCGATGCCGGTGTCGGTGCGCGCGACGCCCGGCCCGGGGATGCCCCGCTGCCTCTTCGAGGCTCCGGCCGTCGAGCCGCACGTCATGTCACCGCGCCCCTACTGACGATCAGCGCGGCGGCCACGACGCGACGTCGTGGACCTCTTGCGGCCGGGGCTGGACGGGTACGGGCGCGGGTACGAATGCGGGCGCGGCGGCCGGGACCGGGACCTGGAGGCTTCCGTACCGCTCCATGCGCTGCCAGCGCAGGCGCGATCCGGCGATGGCGGTGAACACGGACTGGATGACGACCAGGTACATCAGCTGGCGGTAGACGAACTGCTGGAGCGGCAGGCTCCACAGCGCGCCGGGCCGTTCCCCGTCGAGGTGGAACGCGTAGAGGCCCATCAGCACCTGCAGGAGCAGGAAGGCGCACCACAGGCCGAGCATGCGGACCGGATCGAGGAAGACCAGGCCGAACACGGCGATGATGTCCACGACGGGGGCGAGCAGCGGCAGCAGGACCTGGAACATGAGCAGGTAGACCAGTCCGCGGCGGCCGAGTTTTCCGGCCTGGCCCCGCTGCGCGAGGGCGCCGCGGTGCTTCCACATCGCCTGGAGGGTGCCGTAGCACCAGCGGTAGCGCTGCTTCCACAGGGCGCCGAGCGAGGCGGGGGCCTCGGTCCAGGCGACGGCTCGTTCCTCGTAGACGACGCGCCAGCCGTCGCGGCACAGCGACATCGTGAGGTCTGTGTCCTCGGCGAGCGTCGTGTCGCTGACGCCTCCGACGCGCAGCAGGGCCTCGCGCCGGAACGCGCCGACCGCGCCCGGCACGGTGGGCATGCATTCGGCGAGGTCGAAGAGGCGCCGGTCCAGGTTGAAGCCGACCACGTACTCGATGTGCTGCCAGCGGCCGAGCAGGCCGCCGCGGTTGACGACCTTGGCGTTGCCCGAGACGGCGCCGACGCGCCGATTGGCGAAGGGCTGGACGATCATCCGTACGGCGTCCGGCTCGAAGACGGTGTCGCCGTCGACCATGACGAGCAGGTCGAACGACGCGGCGGCGATGCCGGTGTTGAGCGCGGCGGGTTTCCCGGCGTTCTGCTGGCGGATGACGCGTACGCCCGGCAGCCGCAGGGCCTCGACGATGTCGGCGGTGCCGTCGGTGGAGCCGTCGTCGACCACGATGACCTCCACCGGATGGTCCGATGCCAGCAGGGAGCGGACGGCGGCTTCGATGCCGGCGCTCTCGTTGTAGGCGGGGACGATGATGCTGACCGGTTCGGTGACCGTACGGCCCCAGGGCCCGCGGCGCGTCCGCACGTGGCGGCGGGCGGCGACGAACACCGCCACGGCGCGCAGCACGCTGATCGCGCCGGCCGCCCACAGCAGCCAGGAGAGGGCTTCGAGGACCCAGTCACTGGCGCGCAGCGCGTTGATGAGGGCGATTCCCTGCCACCGGTCGACGGTCGTGGCCGGACGTACGGGTGTGGGCAGGCCGACCGCGTCGCTGACCGTGGCGAAGCGGAAGCCCGCGGCCTTGAGGTTCGGGACGAGCTGCTCCAGGGCCGCGACGGTCTGCGAGCGGTCGCCGCCCGCGTCGTGCATGAGCAGGACCTGACCGTCGGTGCCCTTGGGGGTGGAGTCGGCGACGATCTCGGCGACGCCCGGGCGCCGCCAGTCCTCGCTGTCCTGCGTGGTGAGGACCGTGAGATAGCCCTCCTGGCCTGCCTGGAGGACCGTGGCCCAATCGGCGTCGTCCAGGGCCTTGTTGGTCGACGAGTAGGGCGGGCGCAGCAGCGGTGTGGTGAGTCCGGTGGCGCCCGCGATGACGAGCTGGCTCTCGCGCAGCTCCAGGGAGCGCCGCCAGGCGGAGGCGGTGGCGAGGTCGGTGTGGGTGAAGGTGTGGACGCCGATCTGGTGGCCGTCCGCGACGATCCGCCGGGCCAGTTCGGGATGGGCGGACACCTGGGCGCCGACGGTGAAGAAGGTCGCGTGCACCTGGTGGCGGCGCAGGACGTCCAGGATCTTCGGGGTCCAGACGGGGTCGGGTCCGTCGTCGAAGGTCAGGGCGATCGTGCGGGGCGCGGGACCGGCCGTCCGCCCGGCGGCTCCTTCGACGACCGGGCCGCCGGACCGGATCTGCGCGGGCACGGCCGCCGACGAACCGGTCCTACGGGGTGCCTCGCCGTCGGCGGTGGCGTCGAACATGTGCTTGGCGTAGCCCTGGAGCAGCAGTGCGGCCGAGAGCGTGACGACGAGCACGGTCAGCAGCAGCCAGTGGGTGCGCAGCGGGACGTTGCGTACGGTGCTGTGCCGGCCGCGGGGGAGGCGGCGCCGGTTCTTCGACAAGGGGGGAGGGCTTCCTGCCTGTGGTGATCCGGGCGGGTCACGGGTGAGTGGTGGGTTTGCCGCCCTGGCCGGGCGCGGACGTCGGCTTGCCGCGGCCGTTCGAGCCGGTGGCCTGCGTGGGGGCGGGCCCGGCGGTGGCGGCGGTGGTGTCGGTGGTCGGGGCGGGAGCCGGTCCGCCGGCCGGCCCGGTCGTGGCCCGGGGGGCGGGGCCGGACGAGGCCCGGGGAACGCCGCCGGTGGGGTTCGGGGCGCGGCTCGGTGAACGGGAAGCCGCGGGGCCGGCCTCGACGGCGGGTGGCCGGCTCGGGGCGGCGTCCGGAGTGCGCGGGGAGGGCAGGAAGGGGGACTCGACCGTGGGCCCGCCGAACAGCGAGCTGATCAGCAGGACGACGTAGGCGGCGGCGGGCACGGCCAGCAGCCACCCCGTGCGGCGGACCCGGCGCTGGCGTCGGCCCGAGGAGTCCACGAAGACCGGGCTGGGCACGGGGGCGTGCCCGGGCCCCGCTTCCGCCGCGCGCGGGGAGGCCGCGTGGATGCGGGGAAGCGGCAGCGTGTCGTCGTCGGCGTAACCCGGTGGTCGTTGCATCGGTGGGGCAGCCTCTGGCTATGGGGTCACCCTGTGGGGCGACCGGTCGGGGCGTCATTGCGGGGCGGGGACGGGACGGTGTGCGCAGGGCCCGTCGGGGGGCCGGTCGGGCGGCCGTTCTCGGCGCCCGCGTCGCGGGTGGCTCCCGGGCTGTCGGGCCGTTTGCTCGCGTCCCGCCTGCCGGGCTGCGCGGGAGTGGCGCCGGGCGGGCCGTCCGTCGGCCGCGCGGTCGGCGCCGCGCCGCGCCCTTCGCCCCGGCCGGCCAGGACCGGTCCGCAGTAGCCCGGTACGGCGGCCTGCCCACCCGCCGCTGCGACCAGGGGGGTGAAACGGCGCTCGGCCAGCACCTCGGCGGGCGGTGGGCCGCCGCCCTCGGCGTCGGCGTAGGCGTGGCAGAGCTCGGCCAGAGCGGCCGGAACCGCCGTCGGCGAATGGGCGAGCGTGCCGGGGGGCACTTCCCCCGGTTTCCCGCCCGGTGTCGTGGCCGGGGCCGCGGCGGAGGGGACGGGGCCGTTGCTCGCGGGCCCGCCGCCCAGTGCGGCGGGCAGATGGCCCGTTCCGGCGGCGACGGCGACACCGCCGAGAGCCGCGGCCAGGGTGGCGGCCGCGACCTTCGCGCCGAGGAGCAGCGCCGGCCTGAGCGCGGACCGCCTTCGGGACGTGGGGACGGAGCCGGGGACGTGGGCGTGAGCAGAGGTGAGACGAGCCGCCCGGAACATGGCCACGGCTTCCTCTTCGCCGGAGAGTTCGCTGTCGGCCGCGGGAGCGGATACGGCAGCGAGCAGTGCCTGGAGGGCGTCGTGTCCGGGTACGGTGCCGGCGCGGGCGCCACCGAGCAGCTGCTCGGCGGTGTCGTGATCGATCCCGTGATCGATCCGGCGGGATCGGTTGGTGCTCATCTCGTGTCCTTCAGCGTCGAAGCCGCGGCCTGTGTCACTCCTCGCGCGAAACTTCTTCCGCGCCGCTTCGGCCCGCCCGCTCGGTCCGTGCCGCCGCCATCGCCGCCCGTGCCGCGCGCACCGCCTCCCGCATCGTCTTCCGCCTCGCCTTCCGGCGCGTTCGCCCCGTGCTGTTCGAGCAGCTTGGCGAGCTTGCGCAGGCCGCGGTGCGCCGCCATCCGTACCGCGCCGGGCCGCTTGCCGAGCACCCGGGCCGCGCTGTCCGCGTCGAGGTCCATGACCACCCGTAGGAGCACGGCCTCCGCCTGATCGCGGGGCAGGGCGGCGATCAGGGCGAGCGCCTCGGCGGCGGCGACCGTGGCCAGCGCGGCTCCCTCCGTGTCCTCGGGCGCCTGCCGGTCGAGCAGGTACTCGACCGGCAGGCCGGACATCGGACGTCGGCGCCGACGGCGCAGCAGGTCCATCGCCCGGTTGCGGCCGATCGTCGACACCCAGCCGCGGAATCCGTCGAAGTCCCCCTTGAAGGACCCCAGATCACGGGCGATCTGCAGCCACGTCTCGGACGCGACGTCCTCGGCCTCCTCACCGACCAGCACGGTCAGATAGCGCAGAAGCCCCGGCTGCACCGCCCGGAACAGCGCCCGAAATGCCCCCTCGTCCCCCTGCTGTGCCGCTCTGACCTCGCCGGACATGTCCCGCAGGTCCGCCGGGTACCGCGGTGCTCCCGGCTTTCCTGCTCCGCTGTCGGCCTCACCGAATTCCTCCGCACTGTGCACGCGGGACATGATGCGGCACTTCCCCGAACAGATACGCGGTACAAGGCCTGGCCAAAGTCCGCCCGGTTGAGCAAGGATCGCGTCCGCACCGCGCCCGCCCAAGAATTTTTGGCACATCACATCCATCACAGGAGGATGTTCATGCCCCGTCGTTCACCTCGCGGTCTGACCGCGGCGGCCACCGCCGCCGTGGCCCTGTTCACCCTGGCCGGACCGGCCTCGGCGTCCGGGCCGGCGCCCGCCGCGGCCCTGCCCCGGGGCAGCGTCTTCATGGTCAACCCCGTGCAGTCCTCGGGCGATCAGTCGCTCACCGACGCCAAGGACGCGGCCGACGCCGTGCCCGCCTCCGCCTACACCACCGCCGCGCTGCGCAATCTGGACACCAGCGGGGGCCTGTCCGGGAAGTGGGCGTACGTCAGATCGGAAACCGGCGCCGCCGCGACGGTCGCGGACGCCGCCCGGTACGACCGTTCCGACGACCAGTTCGAGCAGGTCATGGCCTACTTCTGGGTCAACGAGGCGCAGGAGTACCTGCAGGGCCTGGGCTTCGGCAGCGAACTTCCCGGGGCCAACGACCGGGTCCAGCCGGTCCGCATCAACCAATTCGGCGCCGACAACTCCTTCTTCACCGACAAGAAGGCCGAGATCCGCTTCGGCAAGGGAAGCGTCGACGACGCCGAGGACGCCGAGGTGATCCTCCACGAGTACGGTCACGCGGTGCACCACGCCCAGGTCCCCGGCTTCGGCACCTCCCCGGAGGCCGGAGCGATAGGCGAGGCCTTCGGCGACTACCTGGCCGTCGAGGTGGGGGCCCACGCGGCGGCCGCCTACGGCTGGCCGCTGAAGGCGGATCTGGCGTGCGTCGCCGACTGGGACTCGATCTCCTACAGCGCCGCCCCGCACTGCCTGCGCCGGGTCGACGGGACCAAGGTCTACGCGGACAAGGTCGGCGAGGTCCACGCGGACGGGGAGATCTGGTCCCGTGCCCTCTTCGACATCCGGGGCGCCCTGGGATCCCGGACCGCCGACCGGATCATCGTGAACGCTCAGTTCGGCTTCGCGCCCGACACGAGCTTCGAGGCCGCGGCACTGACGACGATCGCGACCGCTGAGCGCATGTACGGCAAGGACGCCGCAGGCGCCGTGCGTGCCGCGTTCAAGGCCCGCCAGATCCCGGGCGTCTGACCCGCGGCCAGGGCCCGGTCCGCGCCGCGGGTCGGGCCCGCTGTGGGTCGGGCCCGTTGCTGGCCGGTCCCTCCGTACGCCTTCCGTACGCGCCTTCCGTACGCGCCCTCAGCTCCCGCCGGTGAGCTCGCCGCTGAGCGTCCCGTGCAGGCGGGCGCTGGGTCCGTTCAGGCCGGTGATCTCCACGCTCTTGCCGCGTTTGGCGTACCGGTGCTCGATGGCGTCGAGCGCCGCGACGGAGGACGCGTCCCAGATGTGGGCGGCGGAGAGGTCGATGACGACCTTGTCGGGGTCGCCGGCGTAGTCGAACTGACCGACCAGGTCGTTGGAGGATGCGAAGAACAGCTCGCCGGTCACGCAGTAGACCACCTGGCCGCCGTCCGGATCGAGCACGGAGGTGACGTTCGCCAGCCGCGCGACCCGCTTGGCGAAGATGACCATCGCGGTGATGGAGCCCACGACGACGCCCACGGCGAGGTTGTGGCTGACGACGACGCAGACGACGGTCACCACCATGACGGCGATTTCGCCGGTGGGCATCCGCCTCAGGGTCTTCGGCGCGATGGAGTGCCAGTCGAAGGTCGCGAAGCAGACCATGACCATGACGGCGACGAGGGCGGCCATCGGGATGTCGGAGACGACCGGCCCGAACGCGATGCACAGCACCATCAGGAACACGCCGGCGAGGAACGTCGAGAGCCGCGTCCGGGCGCCGGACACCTTCACGTTGATCATCGTCTGGCCGATCATCGCGCAGCCGCCCATGCCGCCGAAGAAGCCGGTGACGATGTTGGCGATGCCCTGGCCGATGGACTCCCGCGTCTTGGAGGACCGCGTGTCGGTGATCTCGTCGACCAGCTTCGCCGTCATCAGCGACTCCATCAGCCCGACGAGCGCCATGGCCAGTGCGTACGGGGCGATGGTGGTCAGCGTGGCCAGGGTGAACGGCACGTCCGGCAGGCCGGGCACCGGCAGCGCGGACGGCAGCGCGCCCTTGTCCCCGACGGTCGGGACCGCGATGCCCGCGGCCACCGTCATCACGGTGAGGATGACGATGGACACCAGCGGGGCCGGGACCGTCTTGGTGACCTTCGGGAAGAACACCATCAGCGCCAGCCCGGCCGCCATCAGCGGGTAGACGGCCCAGGGGACACCCAGCATCTCGGGTACCTGGGCCATGAAGACCAGGATGGCGAGGGAGTTGACGAAGCCGACCATCACCGAGCGCGGGATGAACCGCATCAGCTTCGCCACGCCGAGCGCGCCGAGCACGATCTGGAAGACGCCGGCCAGGATCACCGCGGCGATCAGATGGCCGAGCCCGTGCTCGCGGTTCAGCGGAGCGATCACGAGGGCCACGGCGCCGGTCGCGGCGGAGATCATCGCCGGACGGCCGCCGACGACGGAGATCACCAGGGCCATCGTGAACGAGGCGAACAGTCCGATCGCCGGATCCACTCCGGCGATGATCGAGAACGAGATCGCCTCGGGTATCAGGGCGAGCGCGACGACGAGACCGGCGAGGACCTCGGTCCGCAGGACCTTGGGCGAGAACCAGGCCGGCCGCGCCGGCCGCCGGAAGCCGGGCAGCCGCGCGGAGGAGGGCGCGGGGGAGGAAGGCGAAGACGCGGACACGGATACGGACCTCGGGCTCGGGCTCGGGCGATTCCGGACGCGGGAAGGGCCTGATCCGCGAGGCGGGTCAGGCCCTTGACCTGGTCGTGCGAAGTCGGAGTGGCGGGATGTGGAACCACGGCCCCTTCGTCCCGTACGAGGTGTGGCCGTGCGCCGACGCTGCGGCACCGCCATTTTACCGGAGACGTCGCTCACGGCGGCGCCCGCTCGCGTCCGCCCCGGGGGGCTACGGCCCCCCGACGGGGGTAGGCGAACAGCACCTCGTCCGTCTCATGGCACCGGGCGAGCAGGGTGAAGGCTGAGGAAGGAGGGACGCGGTCATGGACACCAGTGGTCCGACCCCTCACGTGGTGGTGGGCGTCGACGGTTCGCCCGCCTCGTACGAGGCACTGCGATGGGCAGTGCGGCACGCCCGCCTGATCGGGGCGACGGTGGACGCGGTGGCGGCCTACGACGTCTCCGGAGCGGTGGGCTGGTCCGCGCCGGCGGTGGACGCGGAGTTTGACGAAGCGCACGCCAGACAGGCTCTGGACGACGAGCTCCAGAAGGTGCTCGTCCAGGTGGGAGACGTGTCCATGAAACAGCACCTGATCCGGGGCAGCGCGGCCAAGGTGCTGATCGGGGCATCGGTCGGCGCCGAGCTGCTGGTCGTGGGCAGCAGGGGCCGGGGCGGCTTCGCCAGCCTCCTGCTGGGCTCGGTCAGCCAGCAGTGCGCGACGCACGCGTCCTGCCCGGTCGTCATCGTCCGGCCGCAGACGGACGAGGGCGACACCAGTCCGCCGGCGTGACGGCCGGTCGGTCGGTTGGCGGGTTGGTCGGTCGGTTGGTCAGTTGGTCGGTCGGTTCTGAGGCTGCGCGGTACGTCCATCCGGGCGCGCCCGGCGTGTACCGCCGGTCGCGGTCCGCCCTGTGGCCGTAGGTTTCGCAGCGGGAGGTGCCTGGCCGGGCACGGAGCGTTCCGCAGGAAACAGGAAGTGGGTGCCGGCGATGACCGAGCAGCGAACCGTCACCGTGTTCGGCGCGACGGGCCGCCAGGGAGGCTCATTCGTACGAGCCGTCCTCGCGGACCCGGACAGCGGCTTCGTGGTCCGCGCGGTGACCCGCCGGCCGGACTCGGACCGGGCCAAGGAGCTGGAACGGCTCGGGGCCGAGGTGGTCCGGGCCGATCTGGACGACGAGGAGAGCCTGGTCGCGGCGCTCGAGGGCTCGTACGGGGCGTTCCTGGTGACCAACTTCTGGGAGGACATGGACGAGGCGCACGAGAAGGCCCAGGCCGCGGCCCTGGCCCGGGCGGCCGGGCACGTGGGTGTGCAGCACGCCATCTGGTCCACCCTGGAGGACACCCGCGAGTGCATTCCGCTCGACGACGACCGGATGCCCACGCTCCAGGGCTCGTACAAGGTCCCGCACTTCGACGGCAAGGCCGAAGCCGACCAGTACTTCATCGACGACGGCGTACCGACGACCTTCCTGCGCACGACCTTCTTCTGGGAGAACCTGTACGGCGCGAACGCCCCGCGGCGCGGCGAGGACGGCACCTTCGAGCTGAACTTCCCCATGGGTGACAGCAGGCTCGCCGGCATCGGCGTCGAGGACATCGGGAAGACCGCGTACGCCATCCTCAAGCGGGGCACCGACTTCATCCCCGCCACCGTCAGCATCGCGGGCGAACACCTGCGCGTCGCGGACATGGCCGCGGCCCTGTCCGAATCCCTCGGACAGCCCGTGCGCTACCGGCCCCTGACGCCGGACGCGTTCCGCGGCCTCGGCTTCCCCGCCGCCGACGAGGTCGGCAACATGTTCCAGTTCTACGCCGACTGCGAGGCCCGCTTCACCGCTGCCCGCGACCTCGACGCCGTGCGCGCCCTCAACCCGGCCCTCCAGGACTTCTCGACCTGGCTGGCCGCGCACCGGGACAAGTTCCACTGGAGCTGAGGGCTGCGCCAGGGCGCGGGCCGGTGCACTCCGGTCGCCGGCTCCGAAACCGCTGTGCGGGGGGTCAGCCGATCACGGGACTGCGGCGCTCCAGCAGCACCACGTCCCGCCACACCCCGTGGAGGCGGCCGATGCGCCGGCGGGTACCGATGACCCGGAAGCCCGCTCGCTGGTGGAGCGCGAGGCTGGCGGTGTTCTCGGGAAAGACGCCCGACTGGACCGTCCAGATCCCGGCTCCCTCCGTGGAGGCGATCAGCGCGTCCAGCAGGGCGCGCGCGACGCCGCGCCCCCGGGCGCCTGGGTGGACGTACACGGAATGTTCCACGACGCCCGCGTACGCGCAGCGGTCCGAGACTCCGCTCGCGGCAACCCAGCCCAGGACTTCGCCCTCGGCGCCCACGGCGACGAACCGGTGCGCGGGCAGTTTCGCGGCGTCGAAGGCTTCCCACGCGGGCGCGGCGGTCTCGAAGGTGGCGTTGCCTTCGTCGATCCCGGCCTGGTAGATCGCCAGCACCTCGTCCGCGTGTGCGGGCAGCAGCGCGGTGACCAGCAGGGAGGTCATGCTCCCCGTCCGGCGGCCGTGGTCAGCAGCTGGCCCATGGCCGCCAGTACGGCCGGCTCGACACGGTAGTAGACCCAGGTGCCGCGCCGCTCGGAGGACAGCAGCCCCGCCTCCTTGAGCTTCTTCAAGTGGTGGGAGACGGTCGGCTGGGAGACGCCCACGTCGGAGATGTCGCACACGCACGCCTCACCGCCGGCGTGCGAGGCGACCGAGGAGAACAGCCTCAGGCGGACGGGGTCGCCGAGGGCCTTGAACATCTTGGACGTCCGCTCGGCCTCCTCGGCGCTCAGCGCGCGCTCGGTCAGCGGCGGGCAGCACAGCTCCACGACGGCTTCCGGCTCCAGCAGGGGCAGCACCTTGGTGTTCGACATGCATCTATGTTGACATGCGTCGAACCAGCGGCAGCCTCCGGCGGCCAATTCGATAGGCATCCATATTGACGCCTGTCGAATCAGCTGCCATCCTGATGGCCTCGCAGACACATCGACAGACGTCGAAACAAAGGGGATCGCCGTGAACGCCACCGCCAACGACCACCTGCCCGTCGTGGTCATCGGGGCCGGGCCGGTGGGCCTGGCCGCCGCCGCCCACCTCGTCGAGCGCGGCCTCGAGCCCCTGGTCCTGGAAGCCGGCGCCCGGGCGGGCGCCGCCACCCGCGAGTGGGCCCACGTACGCCTGTTCTCCCCGTGGGGCGAGGTCGTCGACCCGGCCGCCGAGAAGCTCCTGGCCCCGACCGGCTGGGTGAAGCCCGAGGCCGCCGGCTACCCCTCCGGCGGGGACTGGGCCGAGCTCTACCTCCAGCCGCTCGCCGACGTCCTCGGCGAGCGGGTCCGCTACGACGCGAAGGTCACCGGCGTCTCGCGCACCGGCCGTGACCGCATCGTCGACGCGGACCGCGAGACCCGGCCCTTCGTCGTGCAGTACGAGACCAGCCGGGGGTCCGAGCAGCGCGTCCTGGCCCGCGCCGTCATCGACGCCTCGGGCACCTGGTCCACTCCCGGCCCGGCCGGAGGCAGTGGACTCGCCGCCCTCGGCGAGAGGAGCGCCGCCGACCGGATCGCCTACCGCGTTCCGGACCTGAAGGTCCCCGCCGACCGCGCCCGGTACGCCGGCAAGCGCACCGCCGTCATCGGCTCCGGCGCCTCCGCCTTCACCGCGCTGGCCTACCTCGCCGACCTCGCCACGTCCGAGGACGGCGCCGGCACCCATGCCACCTGGATCCTGCGCCGCGGCATCTCCGGCTCCACCTTCGGCGGTGGCGAAGCCGACCAGCTTCCCGCCCGCGGCGCCCTCGGCCTCGCGGCGAAGGCGGCGGTCGACGGCGGCCACGCCGACGCCGTCACCGGCTTCCGCACCGACGCCGTCGAGAAGGCCGAGGACGGCCGCCTGATCCTCGTCGGTGACGACGGACGCCGCCTCGACCCGGTCGACGAGGTCATCGTCCTCACCGGCTTCCGCCCCGACCTCACCTTCCTCGGCGAGCTGCGACTCGCCCTCGACGAGCGGCTCCAGGCCCCCGTCGAGCTGGCCCCGCTGATCGACCCCAACCAGCACTCCTGCGGCACCGTCTACCCCCACGGCGCGGGCGAGCTCTCCCACCCCGAGAAGGACGTCTACCTCGTCGGCATGAAGTCCTACGGCCGCGCCCCGACCTTCCTGGCCATGACCGGCTACGAGCAGGTCCGTTCCATCGCCGCCACCCTCGCCGGCGACCGGGAGGCCGCCGAGCGCGTCGAACTCACCCTCCCGGAGACCGGAGTCTGCGGCGGGGCGGGCCTGTTCGACGAGCCGTCAGCCGCGGAGAACACCGGCGGGGGCTGCTGCGCCGCCCCGGCCACCCTCACCATCGGCGCCCCCGCCTCCTCCGGCGGCTGCTGACCACCGTGCCCTCCACCCAGGCCGGCGCGGCCCTGACCGGGACGGGAGCCCGGCCACGGCCACGCGCCGCGCTCCCGGCCCTGTGCGCCACCCAGATCACCAGCTGGGGCATCGTCTACTACGCCTTCCCCGTCCTCCTCCCGCACCTGACGGCCGATACCGGCTGGTCCCCCCACGCGACCACCGGCGCGTTCTCCCTCGCCCTGCTCGTCTCCGCCCTGGTGGGCATCCCCGTCGGCCGCGTGCTCGACCGCCGCGGTCCCCGATCGGTGATGACCGCCGGATCCGTCATCGGCGTGCTCGCGGTCCTCACCATCGCGGCCGCTCCCCACCTGACCGTCTTCTTCCTCGGCTGGATCCTGGCCGGAATCGCCATGGCGGCCACCTTCTATCCGCCCGCCTTCGCGGCCGTCACCCGCTGGTGGGGCCCCGACCGGGTCCGGGCGCTGACCATCGTCACCCTGGCGGGCGGCCTGGCCTCCACGGTCTTCGCCCCGCTCACCGCCACCCTCGCGGAACACCTCAGCTGGCGGCAGACCTATGCCGTCCTCGCCCTCATCCTGGCCGCGGTCACCATCCCGGCCCACGCGCTGGCCCTGCGGGGCCCCTGGCCCCCGGCGCCCCCGGCCCCGCCCGCCACCGACCACACCCCGGTGGCCAGGACCCGCCCCTTCGTCATCCTGGCAGCGGCCTTCACCCTGTCCAGCTTCGCCATGTACGCCGTCGTCATCGGCCTGATCCCGCTCCTCACCGAGCGCGGCGCCGACACCACAACAGCCGCCTGGGCCCTGGGACTCAGCGGCGCGGGCCAGACCCTCGGCCGCACCCTCTACGCGAGCCTGGCCGCGCGCACCACGGTCACCGCCCGCACGGTCACCCTCATCGCCCTGGGCGGCGCCACCACGGCAGCACTCGCCCTCATCCCCGGTCCCCTGCCGCTGCTGGTCGCCCTCGCGGTCCTGGCCGGAGTCGTCCGCGGCAACCTCACCCTCCTCCAGGCCACCGCCGTCACCGACCGCTGGGGCACCACCCACTACGGCCGCCTCTCCGGCCTCCTCGGCGCCCCGTCCCACATCGCCGCCGCCCTAGCCCCCTGGGCCGGCACCGCCCTGGCGACCCCCCTCGGCGGCCACCCCCACCTCTTCGCCCTGCTCGCACTGCTCTCCACAGCCGCCGCCTGCCTCGCCCTCCGGGCCCGGAATGACACGACATCAGCTCCGTGAAACGCAGGAAGGGCCTGATCCACTGAGTGGATCAGGCCCTTGACCTGGTCTTACGAAGTCGGGGTGGCGGGATTTGAACCCACGACCTCTTCGTCCCGAACGAAGCGCGCTGCCAAGCTGCGCTACACCCCGATCGCCGCCTTTGCAGCGCTTGCTGCCGTGGCGACATCGATTACTTTAGCGGACCTCGCGCCGGAGACGAAATCCGGTTTTCGCGGGGCGGTCCGGACCCCTACGCCTTTGGGGTCAGCGTCAGCAGGGTCGCCTCCGGTGGGCAGGCGAAGCGGACCGGGGTGAATCGGTTGGTGCCGCAGCCCGCCGAGACGTGCAGGTACGCGCGGTGACCCTCCGCCTCGTGCGTGGACAGGCCCTTCACCCGCTTCGTATCGAGGTCGCAGTTGGTGACGAGCGCCCCGTAGAAGGGGATGCACAGCTGCCCGCCGTGGGTGTGCCCCGCGAGGATCAGCGGGTACCCGTCGGCGGTGAAGGCCTCCAGCACGCGCAGGTACGGGGCGTGCACCACGGCCATCGAGAAGTCCGCGTCCGGCTCCGGGCCGCCGGCGACCATCTCGTAGCGGTCCCGCTTGATGTGCGGGTCGTCGAGCCCGGTGAAGGCCAGCTCCAGGCCGTCCAGCTTCAGCCGCGCCCGGGTGTTGGTGAGGTTCAGCCAGCCCGCGGCGTCGAAGGCGTCCCGCATCCCCTCCCACGGGTTGTGGACGGCGCCGACGACCGGCTTGTTGCCGTTCAGCCCGTGCCGGCCCTGGGCCTTCTCGATCAGGTAGCGCCCGGGGTTGCGCAGCCGCGGCCCGTAGTAGTCGTTCGACCCGAAGACGTACACCCCCGGGAAGGACATCAGGGGGCCCAGGGCGTCGAGCACCTCGGGGACGCCCTCGGTATCGGAGAGGTTGTCGCCGGTGTTCACGACGAAGTCGGGGCGCAGGCCGGCCAGGGACTGCAGCCAGGCGCGCTTCTTGCGCTGCCCGCCGACCATGTGGATGTCGGAGACCTGGAGCACGCGCAGCGGGCGCATCCCCCGGGGAAGGACAGGCACCGTGATCCGGCGCAGGCGGAAGGACCTCGCCTCGAAACCGGCGGCATAGGCCACACCCGCGGCCCCCACCGCAGCGATTCCGGCAGCAGCCTTCAGGGGTACTCCGTAACGCGCACGCATGGAGCCATCGTCGCAGACCCGGAAAACCAAAGAGCGCCACCGCCCCAGCACCTGGCAGACTCAGCTCCATGACCACGCTCAAGGCCAAGCTCCAGGAAGACCTCACGACCGCCATCAGGGCGCGGGACGAGCTGCACTCGTCCACGCTGCGACTGACCCTCGCCGCCATCACCAAGGAGGAGGTCGCGGGCAAGGAGGCACGTGTGCTCTCCGACGAGGAAGTCCTCAAGGTGATCGCCAAGGAGGCGAAGAAGCGCCGCGAGGCGGCGGAGGCCTTCGCCCAGGGCGGGCGTCCCGAGCAGGCCGCACGGGAGACCGCGGAGGGCGAGTTCCTCGACACGTACCTGCCCAAGCAGCTCACCGACGACGAGCTCGCCGCGATCGTGGCGCAGGCCGTCGAGGAGGCCAGGGCGGCGGGCGCCGAGGGGCCGCGGGCCATGGGCGCCGTCATGAAGATCGTGAACCCGAAGGTCGCCGGGCTGGCGGAGGGCGGGCGCGTCGCCGCCGTCGTCAAGCAGCAGCTCTCGTGAGCCCGAGCCCCGTGAGGACCAGAACCGGGAAGTGACGAGGAGGGCCCCAGCCGGATGATCCGGCTGGGGCCCTCCTCGTCAGCTGTCCTGCGCTACCGTCACCCGTCCGGCGGCACCGTCACCGTCCGGCGCTACCGGTCGTCGCGGCCGCCGATCAGACCGCCGCCCGGGTCGATCGTGATCCCGGGGAAGGGGTTCTCGGGATCGCCGCCGCCCCCGGTGCCCCCGGTCTGACCGCCGGGCCGCTCGCCGGGCTTGCCGTCCCCGCCCGGCTTGCCGGGCCGCGTCGGGTTCGTCGGCGGCCTGTTGCCGCGGGGGCTGCCGGACGGGACCATCGGCTCCGGGATGCTGACCGTGGTGAAGGTCGGGGCGTCACGACCGGACAGCGCGCCCGTGACCGCGTCCTTCCAGATCGGACCGGGCAGGCCGCCACCGAAGACCTTGTCGAAGGGCTTGCCGCCGATCACGATGTTCTCCATCGTGATCTTCTTCGCCCCGCCCGAGCCGACCCACACCGCGCCGGAGATGTTCGGGGTGTAGCCGACGAACCAGGCGTTGTAGCGGGAGTCCGTCGTACCGGTCTTGCCCGCGCTGTCGCGGTCGGTCAGACCGGCCCGCTCACCGGTGCCGGAGTCGACCACTCCGCGCAGCAGGGTGTTGATGGTGTCGGCGGTGGTCTGCGACATCGCCCGCTCGCACCTGCTCTTCGGCACCGAGAGCGCCTTGCCGTGCGCGTCGGTGATCGACTCGATGGCTACGGGCGTGCAGTAGACGCCGCGGTTGGCGAAGGCCGCGTACGCGTTGGCCATCGTCAGCGGGGACATCTCCTCGGAACCGAGCGCGATGGCGGGACCGTCGGCGAGCTTCGCCCCGCTCGCCGGGACCACGCCGAGCTTCTGCGTCATCTCCGAGACCGGGCACAGGCCGATCTCGGAGATCATCTCGACGAAGTAGGTGTTGATCGACTTCTCCATCGCGGTCTTCAGCGCGTAGGGGCCGATCTCGTCCTCGGTCTCGTTCTCCGCCTCTTCCTTGGTGGTGTTGACGTACTGCGAGCCGTCACAACGGGGGATCGGGCTCGGGTAGTCCATCTTGTTCGGCGCCGCGTACACCTTCGTCGGCGGCATCCCCCGCTCCAGGGCGGCGGCCGCGATGAACGGCTTGAACGTCGAGCCGACCTGGAAGCCGAAGTTCGAGCCGCCCATCCGCTTGTCCACGGAGTAGTTGATCTGCGTCTCGTTCTTCCCGAAGCCGTACGGCTTCGACTGACCCATCGCCAGCACCCGGCCGGTGCCCGGCTGGACCATGGTCACAGCCGTCGCGATCGCGTCCTCCTGGTAGACGTGGTCCTTGATCGATTCGTTGGCCGCGTCCTGCGACTGCGGGTCCAGGGTCGTACGGATCGTCAGACCGCCCTGGTTCCACACCTTCGCCCGCTCCTCGCGCGTCTTGCCGAAGACAGGATCGGTGAGGAAGGAGTTCTTCACGTAGTCGCAGAAGAACCCGGCGCCCTTGACCGCGGTGATGCAGCCGTTCTTCGGCTTGGTCACCTTCAGTACGACCGGTTTCGCCTTCGCCGCGTCCGCCTCCGCCTGGGAGACGTCCTTGATGTCGGCCATCCGCTGCAGGACGATGTTGCGGCGCTTGGTCGCCTCCTGCACGTCGTTCACCGGGTCGTACCGGCTCGGCGACTGGACGAGGCCCGCCAGCAGCGCGGACTCCTCCAGGGTCAGGTCCCTGGCCGGCTTGCTGAAGTAGCGCTGGGCGGCGGATTCGATTCCGAATGCCTGCTGCCCGAAGAACGTGATGTTGAGGTAGTTCTCCAGGATCTTCTTCTTCCCGAGCTCCTCCTCGACCTGGATCGAGTACTTCAGCTCGCGGATCTTGCGCCCGAGGCTCTTCTCCTGGGCCGCGCGCACCTTGGTCTCGTCGTCACCGGCCTCTTCGACGAACACGTTCTTCACGTACTGCTGGGTCAGCGTCGAGGCACCCTGGGCCGCGCCGCCTTCCTGCGCGTTGCGGTTGACCGCGCGCAGGATGCCCTTGAGGTCGACCGCGCCGTGTTCGTAGAAACGGGAGTCCTCGATGGCGACGATCGCCTTCTGCATGTACGGGGAGATCGCCGTGAGCGGGACCACCTGCCGGTCGCGTGAATAGACAGTGGCGATCAAGCCACCCTCGGCGTCCAGAATCGTGGTCCGCTGGCTCAGTGGCGGAGTCTTGAGATTGGCCGGGATCTCATCGAATCCCTCGACCGTGCCCTTGGCCGCCAGCCCCAGGGCCCCTGCGGCCGGAATCGCCATTCCGGCCAGCACAACTCCGGAGAGAACGGACACCCCGAGGAACTTGGCGGCCTGCTGGCTCCCCGTGAGCCCGCCGCCCGAGCGCTTCTTTCCCATGGGGGGCAGCCTACGTTCTGATTCGCCGGACACGCGCGAATGCCTTGGCCTAAGCTGTCCCCAACTGTCACAGCAGTGCGGTGCGACATCAACCCCGCGGCTTGATTTTCACCCTTCCCGAATGGGGTGGACTCATGTCCGAATCTCGCCCCTCAGCTGAAGTCGCCCCGCCGATTACACCCGAATCGCCGGAATGGTCGGGCATGTCGTCGGATCACTCCGTCGGGTGATCTGCCGCTTACCCATAGTCCGTTCGGACCATTCAAGATTGGGCCCGTCGGGGGTGTTGCACTGTGCCCACCTTCCGTAACGTCCTCAACTGGCAGCGGTGAATATGCCGCTACCGCCGTGGGGGAGCCTCGATTCGGGAGAGGACGGCGCCGGGATGGGCTGGGTTACCGACTGGAGTGCGCAGGCAGCCTGCCGCACTACCGATCCGGATGAACTGTTCGTTCAAGGAGCGGCACAGAACAGGGCCAAGGCGGTGTGCACCGGATGTCCGGTGCGGACCGAATGCCTGGCCGACGCGCTCGACAACCGTGTCGAGTTCGGCGTGTGGGGCGGAATGACCGAGCGGGAACGACGCGCCTTGCTGCGCCGGCGTCCCACCGTCACCTCGTGGCGACGGCTGCTCGAAACCGCCCGTACGGAGTACGAGCGCAGCACGGGCATCCTCACCATGGATGCAGACGCGGAGATCGACGTTCCGTACGAGACGTACGCGGCAGCCGGGTAAACCCCGCGGACGCCACGACGTACGAACGCCTACGCTCCGGCCGGAACCCCGGTCGCGAGCCGTTCTCCGATGGCCCGCAGCCCGGCGAGGTCGTGCACATCGCCGGGCAGGGCGGCCACTTCGGCCACCGCCACCTCGGGGTGCAGCGAGGTGAAGCGATCGCGGGTGCGCTGCTCACGCGCGATCACCTGCATCCGCTCGGCGTGCAGGCGCAGCAGTCCTGCCGTGATCCGGTCGACGACCGCGGTGTCGCCTTCGGCGCCGGGGGCTTCCGCGGCCGAGTCACGAAGTCCAGCTTTCCCGGACTCCTGATCGACAATGCCGCCCTCTTCAAGATTCTCTGCGGCGGCCGACGCCCGTTCGGCGGACAGCTGTCCGGCGCCGCTGCCGTGCACCCGGTTCAGTACCAGACCGGCCAGCGGCATGTTCTCCGCGGCCAGCCGCTCCACGAAGTACGCCGCCTCGCGCAGGGCGTCCGGTTCGGGCGCCGCGACCACCAGGAAGGCCGTACCGGGAGCCTGGAGCAGCTTGAAGGTCGCGTCCGCGCGCGTGCGGAAGCCGCCGAACATCGTGTCCATCGCGGCCACGAAGGTCTGCACGTCCTTCAGCAGCGAGGCCCCCATCAGCTTGCTGAGGGTGCCGGTCATCATCGACATGCCGACATTCAGGAACTTCATCCCCGCCCGGCCGCCCACCTTCGCCGGAGCCATCAGCACCCGGATGAACTTCCCGTCCAGGAAGGACCCGAGGCGTTTCGGCGCGTCCAGGAAGTCCAGCGCGGACCGGCTCGGCGGGGTGTCCACGATGATCAGGTCCCAGTCGTCCCGGGCCCGCAGCTGCCCCAGCTTCTCCATCGCCATGTACTCCTGCGTGCCCGCGAAGCCGGCCGACAGGGACTGGTAGAAGGGGTTGGCGAGGATGGCCCGGGCCCGCTCGCCGTCCGCGTGCGCCTCGACGATCTCGTCGAAGGTCCGCTTCATGTCCAGCATCATGGCGTGCAGTTCGCCGCCGTCCGCCCCTACGGTCGCCACCTTGCGCGGGGTGTTGTCCAGCGAGTCGATCCCCATCGACTGCGCGAGCCGCCGCGCCGGGTCGATGGTGAGCACGACCGCCTTGCGCCCGCGCCCGGCCGCCCGTACGCCCAGCGCCGCGGCCGTGGTCGTCTTGCCGACCCCGCCCGCCCCGCAGCACACGATGATCCGGGTCTCCGGGTCGTCCAGCAGCCGGTCGACCGCCAGCACGGGCGGAGTGTCCAGGCCCACGGTGTCCACCCCCTCGCTCATTCGGCCACCGACTGCTTGCGCAGGTCCTTGGCCAGCTCGTACAACCCGGCCAGATCCATCCCCGCGCCGAGCAGCGGGAGTTCGTACGTCGGCAGGTCCAGCCGCGCCAGTACGGTGCGCTGCGCGCGCTCCAGCTCCACCCGGCTCGCGTGCTCGGCGGCCTGCGCGAGCAGCGGGTCCACCAGCCGCTCGGCCAGCCCGCCGCGGCGCGCGCCGCCCAGCCCCGCCCGGGACAGCGCCCTGGCCACCTCGGCGCGGTGGTCGCCGGCAGCGGTGCGCAGGGTGTCCTCGTCGAGGTGGTGCGGCCGCACCATGTTGACGACGACCCGGCCGACGGGCAGCCCGGCCCGGCGTAGTTCCTCGATGCCGTCCGCGGTCTCCTGGACCGGCATCTCCTCCAGCAGGGTGACCAGGTGCACGGCCGTCTCGGGGGACTTGAGCACCTTCATGACGGCCTGGGCCTGGTTGTGGATCGGCCCGAACCGGGCCAGGCCCGCCACCTCGTCGTTGACGTTCAGGAAGCGGGTGATCCGCCCGGTCGGCGGCGCATCCATGATCACGTGGTCGTAGACGTACCGGCCGGCCTTGTCCTTGCGCCGTACCGCCTCGCACGCCTTGCCGGTCAGCAGCACGTCGCGCAGCCCGGGGGCGATGGTCGTCGCGAAGTCGATCGCGCCGAGCTTCTTGAGCGCGCGGCCGGCCGAGCCGAGCTTGTAGAACATCTGGAGGTAGTCCAGCAGCGCCCGTTCGGCGTCGATGGCGAGCGCGAAGACCTCACCGCTCCCGCCGGGCGCGACGGCGATCTTCCGCTCCTCGTACGGGAGTGCCTCGGCACCGAAGAGCTGTGCGAGTCCCTGCCTGCCCTCGACCTCCACCAGAAGAGTCCGCTTGCCCTCGCGTGCGAGGGCAAGCGCGAGTGCCGCGGCGACCGTGGTCTTGCCGGTGCCGCCCTTGCCGCTGACCACCTGGAGCCTGCTCACAGCGTCCGAGCCTAACGACTCGGATCCCGGGGCGCGCAGGAGCCCCGTAGGACAGGCACTACCCTCGCTCCCATGACCAAGAAGTTCGAATACGCGACGGTCCCCCTGCTGGTTCACGCCACCAAGCAGATCCTGGACACCTGGGGCGAGGACGGCTGGGAGCTCGTCCAGGTCGTGCCCGGCCCGAACAACCCCGAGCAGCTCGTGGCCTACCTCAAGCGGGAGAAGGCATGAGCGGCGTCATCGACGCGAAGCTGGCCGAGCTCGGCCTGACCCTGCCCGAGGTCGTCCCGCCGCTGGCCACGTACCAGCCGGCCGTGCGGTCCGGCTCGTACGTCTACACCGCGGGCCAGCTCCCGATGGTCAAGGGCAGCCTGCCGGTCACCGGCAAGGTCGGCGCCGAGGTCTCGCCGGAGCAGGCCAAGGAGCTGGCCGCCACGTGCGCGCTGAACGCCCTGGCCGCCGTCAAGTCGGTCATCGGTGACCTGGACAAGATCGAGCGGGTCGTGAAGGTCGTCGGCTTCGTCGCCTCGGCCCCCGACTTCACGGGCCAGCCCGGCGTGCTGAACGGTGCGAGCGAGCTCCTGGGCGCCGTCCTCGGCGACAAGGGCGTCCACGCCCGCAGCGCGGTCGGCGTGGCGGTCCTGCCGCTGGACGCACCGGTCGAGATCGAGATCCAGGTCGAGCTGGTGGCCGGAGCCTGACCCCTCCGGGGAGGGTTCCGCTCCTACGGCCGGTGCGGCGCCGCTGCCGGGGGCTCTGCCGAAGTCCAGCCCCGCCGGCGTTTGAGGCGCGGGGTCTGGGGCGGAGCCCCGGCAGCGGCGCCGCAGCCGAATTTCCGGAGCCGCAGGGCAGGCCACGGCAGCCGCCGCTGAGGGGGACCCTCGAACATCGGGCCGGATGGTCGTAGCATCCGGCCATGCCGAATGGTCAGCAGCAGCCCCAGGTCCAGCCCCCCGCCGGAGGCCAGTGGTACCCGCCGGAGTGGCCCGACCGCATCCGCGCGCTCGCGGACGGCTCGCTCACCCCGGTGGAACCGCGCCGCGCCGCCACCGTCATGCTCCTGCGCGACACCCCCGCCGGACCCGCCGTGCACATGCTGCGCAGGCGGGCCTCCATGGCCTTCGCCGGGGGCGCGTACGCCTATCCCGGCGGCGGGGTCGACCCCCGCGACGAGGAGCACCAGGTCGGCTGGGCGGGGCCCTCCCAGGAGGACTGGGCGGCTCGGCTCGGGACCGACCCCCGTACCGCCCAGGCCATCGTCTGCGGCGCCGTACGGGAGACCTTCGAGGAGGCGGGCGTGCTGCTCGCCGGGCAGACCCCGGACACGGTCGTCGGCGACACCACCGGTGACGACTGGGAGGCCGACCGGCACGCCCTCGTGGCGCGGGAGCTGTCCTTCGCGGAATTCCTCGACCGCCGCGGCCTGCGGCTGCGCTCCGACCTGCTCGGGGCGTGGGCCCGCTGGATCACGCCCGAGTTCGAGCCGCGCCGCTACGACACGTGGTTCTTCGTGGCCGCCCTCCCCGAGGGCCAGCGCACCCGCAACGCCTCCACCGAGGCCGACCGGACCGTCTGGATCCGCCCGGCCGACGCGGCCGCCGGCTACGACAAGGGCGAGCTGCTGATGATGCCGCCGACCATCTCCACCCTGCGCTCGCTGGAGCCGTACGGGAGCGCCGTCGACGCGCTCACCGCGGCCGCCGCTCAGGACCTCACCCCGATCCTGGCCCGGGCCGCGCTGGAGGACGGCGAGCTGGTGCTCAGCTGGCCGGGCCACGACGAGTTCACCAAGCGCGTCCGCCCCGGCCGTCCCGGAGGTCCCGCATGAGCGACGCCGCCGCACTGCCCGGACAGCCCCGCGGAGTGGTCACCTCGGGGCCCGCGACCGCCCGCGCGGTGAACATCCTGGCCCCCAATGCCTCCCCGATGACCCTGGACGGCACCAACACCTGGCTCCTCTCCGAGCCCGGCTCCGATCTCGCCGTCGTGGTCGACCCCGGCCCGCTGGACGACGTACACCTGCGGGCGGTGATCGCCGCCGCCGAGCAGGCGGGCCGGCGGATCGCCCTCACCCTGCTCACCCACGGCCACCCCGACCACGCCGAGGGCGCCGGCCGCTTCGCCGAGCTCACCGGTACGAAGGTGCGCGCCCTGGACCCGGCGCTGCGCCTCGGCGACGAGGGCCTGGCCGCCGGGGACGTGATCCGGACCGGCGGGCTGGAGCTGCGCGTGGTCCCGACCCCCGGCCACACCAGCGACTCGCTCTGCTTCCACCTGCCCGCCGACCGGGCCGTGCTGACCGGTGACACCATCCTGGGCCGCGGTACCACCGTCGTCGCCCACCCCGACGGCCGCCTCGGCGACTACCTGGACTCGCTGCGCCGCCTGCGCTCGCTCACGGTGGACGACGGGGTGCACACCGTCCTTCCGGGCCACGGGCCGGTCCTGGAGGACGCGCAGGGCGCCGTCGAGTACTACCTGGCCCACCGCGCGCACCGGCTCGCGCAGGTCGAGACCGCCGTGGAGAACGGATTCATCACCCCCGAGGCGGTCGTCGCCCAGGTCTACGCGGACGTGGACCGCTCCCTGTGGCCGGCCGCCGAATGGTCCGTCCGGGCGCAGCTCGAGTACCTTCAAGATCACGGACTGATCCCTGGAGGCCCCGAATGAACACCGTGTTCCTGCTGGTCATGCTGGTCGCCACGGCCGGATGGATCACCTCCACGGTGACGCTCCGGGTGCAGAGCCTGCACCTCAAGGCGGACCGGATGGAGCGCCGTCTGGCCCTCGTGCTGGACCACTTCGGCATCGAGGAGCCCGAGCCGGCCGGGATGGACGAGGTACGCGCGCTGCTCAGGGCCGACCGGCACGTCTCGGCGATCAAGGCGTACCGCCGGATCACCGGCGCGGGTCTGGCGGAGGCCAAGCTGGCCGTCGAGGCCCTCGCGGTAGCCAGGGTCCCCGAGGCCGCCAAGGCCCCTGAGGCCCACACGGCCGCCGAGAAGCCCTAGGGGGTGTCCGGCGGGTCAGGGTCGGATAGCCCCTAGCGCGGGCCGCGCGGCGTCTTCGTGCCGTGCCGGGCCGTGTACTCGTTCGCCAGCCACGGCCCGAGGTCCTCGACGTACGCGCGCGGCACGGCCGGGTCCGCGACCGGATCCAGCGCGACGGCGGCCGCCGCCCGCATCTGGGCCGCGCGCTCCGGGTAGTACATGCCGAAGATCTCCGCGGACTCGGCGAGGTCGCTGGTCCAGCCGCCCCACCGCGGCATGACCAGCGTGAATCCGGTGCGCACCAGGCGCCGCGCGAAGGACCGGCTCAGCTCCCGGTACTCCTCCGGCGCCGACGCCTCGCGCAGCATCGTCCGCCACCCGGGCAGTACGCCGGCCAGGTCGCCGTTGGTCTCACGGGCGAGCCGGCTGTCCGGGCGGTAGCGCGGCAGGTGCTCGGCCAGGTCCGCGCCGAGCAGCGGGGTGCACAGGCAGGCGAGGAACCAGCCCAGGTCGAATCGTTCCGCCTCGCTCAGCACGGCGTCCTTGTCCCGGAGCAGGACGGCGACCCCGTCGATCTCCGGGAAGTCCTCGTCGAGCCCGCGCGCGAGCACCTCCGCGGTATCCCGGTCGTCGTGCGAGGGCTCGTGGTGCAGGACGAGCAGCAGGTTGAGGTCGGAGCGCCCGCGCCGGGCCGTCCCGCGCGGCACGGACCCGTAGAGGTACGCGCTGTGCAGCCGCTGCCCGTAGGCCTCGGCGATCCGCTCCCGCGCGGTCGCCACGACGCCCCTGAACTCGCTCTGGACCCGCCCGAGGGAGCCCTCCCGCTCGACGTACCCGTACGCGTCCAGGCCTCTGTGCTCCATGCCTCCACTGTGCCTGCACGTACAGCCTCGCCGGCGTTTGAGGCGGGGGGCTCGGGGCAGCGCCCCGCAACGGCGCCGCACCCGGACACGCGAAGGGTCCCGCCCCACCGGGCAGGACCCCTCAACGGCTAAGACCAGCGTCAGCGGGAGCGCTTCGCGAGGCGCTCCACGTCCAGCAGGATCACCGCGCGCGCCTCCAGGCGGAGCCAGCCGCGGCCCGCGAAGTCGGCCAGCGCCTTGTTCACGGTCTCGCGCGAGGCGCCGACGAGCTGGGCGAGCTCCTCCTGCGTGAGGTCGTGCACGACGTGGATGCCCTCCTCCGACTGCACGCCGAACCGGCGCGACAGGTCGAGGAGCGCCCGCGCCACACGGCCGGGAACGTCGGAGAAGACCAGGTCGGACATCTGGTCGTTGGTCTTGCGCAGGCGCCGGGCGACGGCGCGCAGCAGCGCGGTCGCGACCTCGGGCCGGGCGTTCAGCCACGGCTGGAGGTCACCGTGGCCGAGGCCGAGCAGCTTGACCTCGGTCAGCGCGGTCGCGGTGGCGGTGCGCGGGCCCGGGTCGAAGAGCGACAGCTCGCCGATCAGCTCGCCGGGGCCGAGGACGGCCAGCATGTTCTCGCGGCCGTCGGGAGAGGTGCGGTGGAGCTTCACCTTGCCCTCGGTCACGACATACAGCCGGTCGCCGGGGTCGCCCTCGTGGAACAGGGCGTCACCGCGTGCGAGCGTCACCTCGCCCATGGAGGCGCGGAGCTCCGCGGCCTGCTCGTCATCGAGCGCCGCGAAGAGCGGGGCGCGCCGCAGAACGTCGTCCACGAGTCTCTCTCCTATGTCGACCAGCTCAGGGGACCGTGCTCCCCATTTTGCCGGACGGCTCAAACAGTGCGATCAGTCACAAGGATGCCGGACGTACGGGCGTGCTGTGCGGCGAGAGGCCAATCGGAGTGGTGTTACCTGAGGTCCGGGCGGGTGTCAGCGGTCGGCCTTAGGCTGGCTGGGTGTCCAATAAGCCGGTGAGAGCACAGGCCAAGGGGTCCGCAGGAGTGACGGCGCCCCAAAATTCAGCCGTGGGCGAACATGCGCCCGTGGTGGCGTCCCCGAGGGCCGCAGCGGCCCCTCAGGGCAAAGTTTCGGCCAAGAAACCGAAGACGGCCCCGCCGGAATCGCGCCTGGCCATGGTGCGCAGGGCGCGGCGGATCAACCGCGAGCTGGCCGAGATCTATCCGTACGCCCATCCGGAGCTCGACTTCCGCAATCCCTTCGAGCTGCTCGTCGCGACGGTGCTGTCCGCGCAGACCACCGACCTCCGGGTGAACCAGACGACTCCGGCCCTCTTCGCCGCCTATCCGACCCCCGAGGACATGGCGGCGGCGGTCCCCGAGGATCTGGAGGAGCTCATCCGGCCGACCGGGTTCTTCCGGGCCAAGTCCAAGGCCCTGCTCGGGCTCTCGCAGGCTCTGCGGGACAACTTCGGCGGCGAGGTGCCGGGCCGGCTCGAGGACCTGGTGACCCTGCCCGGAGTGGGCCGCAAGACCGCGAACGTGGTCCTCGGCAATGCGTTCGGCGTCCCCGGGATCACGGTGGACACCCATTTCGGCCGGCTGGTGCGCCGGTGGAAGTGGACCCAGCAGGAGGATCCGGAGAAGGTCGAGGCGGAGATCTGCGCCATCTTCCCGAAGAGCGAGTGGACGATGCTCTCGCACCGGGTCGTCTTCCACGGCCGCCGGATCTGCCATGCCCGCAAGCCTGCCTGCGGGGCCTGCCCGATCGCCCCGCTCTGCCCGGCGTACGGGGAGGGCGAGACGGACCCGGAGAAGGCCCGGAAGCTGCTCAAGTACGAGAAGGGCGGGCAGCCGGGCCAGCGGCTGTCCCCGCCCCCGGACTATCCGGGTCTCCCGGCGCCGCCATTGGGGGAGGGATCCTGACGCGTCCCGCGCTTCGGGCGCCCGGCCGGGCACATGCGGCCGTAGGAACGAATCGGTACCCGGACCGCGTTTGGCGGTGTGGGAGACGGTGTCGGACAGGACAACGCGGACAGGGGTGCCTATGACGCGCGGTACACGGGACAAGGCCGAGACCACGGCGGAAGCCCGCGCGGGCGACGGCATCGCGGTGTCCACCGACGGGCTGCCCGCGTGGCTGGACCCCGTCGTCGCGGCCGCCCGGACGGTCGAGCCGCGGCAGCTGAGCCGGTTCCTGCCGCCCGAGGACGGCGGCGGGCGGCAGTCCGCGGTGCTCGTCCTCTTCGGCGAGGGCCCCCGCGGCCCCGAGCTGCTCCTCATGGAGCGCGCCGGCACCCTCCGCTCGCACGCGGGGCAGCCGTCCTTCCCGGGCGGCGCCCTGGATCCGGAGGACGGCGATCCGCACACCACCGGCCCGCTGCGCGCCGCGCTGCGCGAGGCCGAGGAGGAAACCGGACTCGATCCTTCCGGTGTCCAGCTCTTCGGCGTGCTGCCCCGGCTCTACATCCCGGTGAGCGAGTTCGTCGTGACCCCGGTCCTCGGCTGGTGGCGTACCCCCAGCCCCGTCGGAGCGGTCGACCCGGCCGAGACGGCCCGGGTCTTCACGGTTCCCGTGGCCGATCTCACGGATCCCCAGCACCGGGTCATGGCCGTTCACCCGAGCGGCCACCTGGGGCCGGGTTTCACCGTCGAATCGGCTCTGGTCTGGGGTTTCACCGCCGGAGTGATCGACCGGATCCTGCACTTCGCGGGCTGGGAGCGACCCTGGGACCGGTCGCGGCAGGTCCCGCTCGACTGGCGCGCATGAGACGGTGGCCCACGTGAACGTGCTGGACATCCTGTTGTTGCTCGCCGCCGTGTGGTTCGCGATCGTCGGCTACCGCCAAGGGTTCGTCGTCGGCGTCCTGTCGGTGATCGGCTTCCTCGGCGGTGGCCTCGTCGCCGTGTCCCTGCTCCCGCTGATCTGGGACCGGGTGACGGACAACGGCACCCAGGTGTCCACCGCGGTCGTGGTCATCGCGGTCGTCGTGATCATCATCTGTGCCTCGGTCGGCCAGGCCTTCACCACCCACCTGGGCGCCAAACTGCGCCGCCAGATCACCTGGTCGCCGGCGCGCGCGCTCGACGCGACCGGCGGGGCCCTGGTCAACGTGGTCGCGATGCTGCTGGTGGCCTGGCTGATCGGGTTGCTGCTCGCCGGGACCTCGCTGCCCACGCTGGGCAAGGAGGTCCGCAACTCCAAGGTGCTCCTCGGCGTGGACCGGGTGCTGCCCGACCAGGCCAGCAACTGGTTCTCGGACGTCAGATCCACCCTCGCGCGCAACGGCTTCCCGCAGGTGTTCAGCCCGTTCTCCAACGAGCCCATCCCCGACGTACGGGCACCCGACCCCGCACTCGCCGGCAGTCCCGTCGCCGATCAGGCCAAACGCTCGATCGTGAAGGTCATCGGCACCGCGCCCAGCTGCAGCAAGGTGCTGGAGGGCACGGGCTTCGTCTTCGCGCCCGGCAAGGTCATGACCAACGCGCACGTGGTCGGCGGGGTCGGCGAGCCGACCGTGCAGATCGGCGGCGAGGGCAAGCTGTACGACGGCAAGGTCGTGCTCTACGACTGGGAGCGCGACATCGCCGTCCTGGACGTGCCCAAGCTGAAGGCCCCGCCGCTGGAGTTCTCCGACAGGGACGCGGCGAGCGGGAGCGACGCGATCGTCGCCGGCTTCCCGGAGAACGGCGCCTACGACGTCCGCCCGGCCCGTGTCCGCGGCCGGATCAACGCCAACGGCCCCGACATCTACCACCACGGTACGGTCCGCCGGGACGTCTACTCGCTGTACGCGACGGTCCGCCAGGGCAACTCCGGCGGCCCGCTGCTGACGCCCGACGGCAAGGTGTACGGGGTCGTCTTCGCGAAGTCCCTCGACGACCCGAACACCGGTTACGCGCTGACGGTGGACGAGATCCGCGAGGACATCCGGATCGGCAAGGCCGCCGACCGGCGGGTCGAGAGCATGGGCTGCGCCCTCTGAGGTGCGGGCGCGGCCCCCGCCGGGGCTCTACGTCCGAGGATGGCGCAGGCGCGCGGAGACCCAGCGGGCCCGGCGGCGCAGGATGCGCGGAATTCCGAGGCGGAGGTCGTGGCCGTGCCCGCCGGCCCTCTCGTGGGTGCCCGGCGTAGCTGCCGAGCGGCGTTCGTGCGCGGTGTCACCGTAGTCGTGCGTCCAGCTCATACTCCGTGCTGTGCCCGTGCCCCAAGGTCGGTAACCCCGTCGGGCGCGGCCAATTGGCCTATGCGGCGGGCAATTGAATGCTCGTAGGACAAGCGCACGAACGAACTGCCGCCTGTGCAGGGGCGGTCGACGGTCGGCTCAGCCATCGGACTCGGCGGTCGGACTCACCGGTCCGGCTCGGGGTCCTTGAGCCAGTTCACCAGCTCGGTCGAGAAGGCGACGGGGTCCTCCTCGTGCGGGAAGTGACCGAGCCCGTCGAACAGCCGCCACCGGTACGGGGCTTCGACGTACTCCCCGGACCCGGCCGCACTCCGTGTCCGCATCACCGGGTCGAGCGAGCCGTGCAGGTGCAGCGTCGGCACCCGCACCGGACGCTTCATCCGCCGGTTGAACTGGAGTCCGTCGGGCCGCGCCATCGACCGCATCATCCAGCGGTACGGCTCGATCGAGCAGTGCGCGGTGGACGGAATGCACATCGCCCGCCGGTAGACGGCGAGATCCTCTTCCTCGGGCGGCCGCGGCCCCGACCAGTCCCGGATCAGGTCCCCTACGAGGGCCCCGCCGTCGGCGACGAGCTGCCGCTCCGGCACGAACGGCCGCTGGAAGCCCCAGATGTGCGAACTGGCCCGCGTCTGCCCGAAGTCCGACAGCATCGCCGAGCGCCAGCGGCGCGGATGCGGCATGGAGGAGACGACGAGCCGGCGCACCAGCTTGGGCCGCATCACGGCCGCCGTCCATGCGAGGTACCCGCCCAGGTCGTGCCCGACGAGGGCGGCGTCCGGCTCGCCCAGGGACCGTACGACCCCGGTGATGTCGAGCGCCAGATTGGCGGGATCGTAGCCGCGCGGGGTGCGGTCGCTGCCGCCCACCCCGCGCAGGTCCATCGCGACCGCCCGGTACCCGGCGTCGGCGAGCGCGGTGAGCTGGTGGCGCCAGGTCCACCAGAACTGCGGGAAGCCGTGGAGCAGCAGCACCAGCGGCCCGTCACCGAGCTCGGCGACGTGGAAGCGGGCGCCGTTGGCCGCGACGTCCCGGTGCGTCACGGCTGTCCCGCCGGGGAGGTCGAGCCGCACCGCCGTGGCAGCTGTGGGCGGAATGCTGGAGTCCGGCGTGGGCGCTGTCATGAGGACGAGCGTGCCACACCCACAGCCTTGTCACTCACCGGCCGCGGGTGCGGCTTGACGGTCCCGACCAGCGCGGCGGTCTGCCTGACGGAGGCGATGGACTTCTCCGGCGGCTTGACCTTCTTGAACTTCCGTACGGCGATCAGCGCGAGCATGCCCGCGATCAGCAGGAACGCGCCGCCGACGATGAGGAAGGACCACGCGAGCCCGAGCCCCAGGTTGTGGATCCCGTACGCCGCGGCGAAGGTCAGCACCGGCAGGGAGAAAACGGCGAACACTCCTGCGACGGCGAGGGATGCGGTGCCGCTGCCCGCGCGCTTGACGTCCTCGCGGATCTCCGCCTTCGCGAGGGCGATCTCGTCGTGCACCAGGGCGGACATCTCGGCGGTGGCCGAGGCGACCAGCTGGCCGAGTGTGCGCTCGGCTCCCTGCGCCTCTTGGTCCACTGCACTCATCGCTCTCTCCCTCTGTCGTCTGCTGCCGGGCGGCTGTCCTGCGTCGTCAGTCAGATCATGCCGGACGGTCGCCCTCGGCGCTGGACCCGGCCGCGGTTCCGAGGGGCGTGGCAGCCGCGTTCTCGGCCTTGCGGCGGTGTTCCGCGGCCTTCTCCTCGTAGATCTTCGCCATCCGCAGGTGGTACTCCGGGTTGTCCTCCTCGTAGATGTCCGGGATGCCGTCGCGGTCCTCGTCGCGCTCCTCGGCCTCGATCAGCGCCTTGTACCTGCGGTCGCGCAGCTTGAGCATGACGCACGCGGTCACGGCCGCGATGAGGGAGCCGATCAGGACGGCGGCCTTGACCTCGTCGGTGAGGGTCTGGTCGCCGGTGAAGGCCAGTTCGCCGATCAGGAGGGAGACCGTGAAGCCGATGCCGGCGAGCGAGGCCACGGCGAGTACGTCGGGCCAGGCGAGGTCCTCGTTCAACTCGGCCTTGGTGAAGCGGGCGGCCAGCCAGGTGCCGCCGAAGATGCCCACGGTCTTGCCGACGACGAGGCCGAGGACCACGCCGAGGGTCTCGGGCCGGGTGAAGACCTGCGCGATGGCCTCGTCGGAGAGCGAGACCCCGGCGGAGAACAGGGCGAAGAGGGGCACGGCGAGACCGGCCGAGACGGGCCGGACCAGGTGCTCGATGTGCTCACCGGGCGAGTGCTCCTCGCCGTCCCGGCGGGTGCAGCGGAGCATCAGGCCCATGGCCACGCCGGCGATGGTGGCGTGGACGCCGCTGTTGTACATCAGGCCCCAGATGACCAGGGCGAGCGGGAGGTAGACGTACCAGCCGCGGACACCCCGGCGGAGCAGGAACCAGAACAGGGCCAGGCCCACGACCGCGCCGCCGAGCGCCAGGAAGTCGAGCTCGTTGGTGAAGAACACCGCGATGATCATGATGGCGAAGAGGTCGTCGACGACCGCCAGGGTCAGCAGGAAGGCGCGCACGGCCGACGGCAGGGAGGTGCCGATGACGGCGAGGACGGCGAGCGCGAAGGCGATGTCGGTGGCGGTCGGGACCGCCCAGCCGTTCATCGAGCCGTTGCCGAAGGTGTTCACGAGGGCGTAGACCCCTGCGGGGACGGCCATGCCGCAGAGGGCGGCGATGACCGGCAGGGCGGCGGCCTTGGGCTCGCGGAGGTCGCCCGCGACCAGCTCGCGCTTGAGCTCGACACCCGCGACGAAGAAGAAGATCGCGAGCAGGCCGTCGGCGGCCCAGTGCTGGATCGAAAGGTCCAGGCCGAGCACGTCGGGGCCGAGGTGGAAGTCCCGGACCGCCTTGTAGCTGTCCGTCAGCGGCGGGGTGTTCGCCCAGATCAGGGCGGCGACGGCGGCCACGAGGAGCAGTACGCCGCCCACCGTCTCGGCGCGCAGGGCATCGGCCACGAAGCGGCGCTCGGGCAGCGAGAGCCGGCCGAGCAGCGTGCGGCTCTTGCGGTCGGTGGGGCTGGGCGCGGCCACGATGGGCACCTCCGGGGTCGGTTGGACGGCATGGCGAAGCTCATTGCCGACCAGACTTCCCGGCGCACCCTGGGTCTTTCTTTACGCTTTAAATATTTTACAGGGTGTAGGCGAGGACGCATCCGGTGATCGTCACTTTATGTGCGAAAGGGGCACCCGGCGCGTCGCGCCCGGTGCCCCTTTCGGCGTGTCAGTCCTCGCTGCCGGCGGCGGCCGGGAGCTTGCTCTGGATCAGGTCCATGACCGAGGAGTCGGCGAGCGTGGTGACGTCACCGACCGCGCGGTTCTCCGCCACGTCGCGCAGCAGACGGCGCATGATCTTGCCCGAGCGGGTCTTCGGCAGTTCCTGGACGGGCAGGATCCGCTTCGGCTTGGCGATCGGGCCGAGCGTGGTGCCCACGTGGTTGCGCAGGTCCGCGACCAGATGCTCGGTCTCGGAGGCGCTGCCGCGCAGGATGACGAAGGCCACGATGGCCTGGCCGGTGGTCTCGTCGTTGGCACCGACCACGGCCGCCTCGGCGACCGAGGGGTGCGAGACGAGCGCCGACTCGACTTCGGTGGTCGAGATGTTGTGGCCGGAGACCAGCATCACGTCGTCCACCCGGCCGAGCAGCCAGATGTCGCCGTCGTCGTCCTTCTTGGCGCCGTCGCCCGCGAAGTACTTGCCCTCGAAGCGCGACCAGTAGGTGTCGATGAACCGCTGGTCGTCGCCCCAGATGGTGCGCAGCATCGACGGCCACGGCTCGGTGAGGACCAGGTAGCCGCCCCCGCCGTTCGGGACCTCGTTCGCCTCGTCGTCCACGACGGTGGCGCAGATTCCGGGCAGCGCGCGCTGGGCGGAGCCCGGCTTGGTGGACGTGACGCCCGGCAGCGGGGAGATCATCATCGCGCCGGTCTCGGTCTGCCACCAGGTGTCCACGATCGGGCAGCGTTCGCCGCCGATGTGCTTGCGGTACCAGATCCAGGCCTCGGGGTTGATCGGCTCGCCCACCGAGCCCAGCACCCGCAGGCTCGACAGGTCAAACTTCGCGGGGATGTCGTCGCCCCACTTCATGAACGTACGGATGGCCGTGGGCGCCGTGTAGAGGATGGTCACGCCGTACTTCTGCACGACCTCCCAGAAGCGGCCCTGGTGCGGCGTGTCGGGCGTGCCCTCGTACATCACCTGGGTGGCGCCGTTGGCGAGCGGCCCGTAGACGATGTAGGAGTGCCCGGTCACCCAGCCGATGTCGGCGGTGCACCAGTAGACGTCGGTCTCCGGCTTCAGGTCGAAGACCGCGTGGTGGGTGTACGCGGCCTGCGTGAGGTAGCCGCCCGAGGTGTGCAGGATGCCCTTCGGCTTACCCGTGGTCCCCGAGGTGTAGAGGATGAAGAGGGGGTGCTCGGCGTCGAAGGCCTGCGGGGTGTGCTCGGCGGACTGGCGGCCGACGGCCTCGTGCCACCAGACGTCGCGGCCCTCGGTGAAGGCGGTGTCCTGGCCGGTGCGGCGTACGACGAGCACGTGCTCGACCTGCGGGCACTTGGCGACGGCCTCGTCGATGGCGGGCTTCAGGGCGGTGGGCTTGCCGCGGCGGTAGCCGCCGTCGGCCGTGATGACCAGCTTGGCGTCGGCGTCCTGGATGCGGGAGGCGACGGCGTCGGCGGAGAAGCCGCCGAAGACCACGGAGTGCGCGGCGCCGATACGGGCGCACGCGAGCATCGCGACGACCGCCTCGGGGATCATCGGAAGGTAGACGGCGACGCGGTCGCCGGCCTGTACGCCCAGCTCGATCAGGGCGTTGGCGGCCTTGGAGACCTCGTCCTTGAGCTCGGCGTAGGTGATCGCGCGGCTGTCGCCGGGCTCGCCCTCGAAGTGGATCGCGACGCGGGCGCCGTTGCCGGCCTCGACGTGGCGGTCCACGCAGTTGTACGCGACGTTCAGCTTGCCGTCCGCGAACCACTTCGCGAAGGGCGGGTTCGTCCAGTCGAGCGTCTCGGTCGGCTCGGTGGCCCAGGTCAGCCGCCGGGCCTGCTCGGCCCAGAAGCCCAGCCGGTCCGCGTCGGCCCGCGCGTACGCAGCCTGTGTCACATTGGCGGCGGCGGCCAGATCGGCAGGCGGTGCGAACCGCCGCTCCTCCTTGAGCAGATTGGCCAGGCTTTCATTGCTCACGACATCTCCCTTTCCCAGGGTGTCCGTTGTGTCCCCGGGGCATAGCTCATCAGTCAGCGGCCCGGGTGACAAGGGGTAGCCGGAAATTGGTTTAGACCTATATCACGTCCGGGGTCATGCAACGGCCCCTTCCCGCTGCAGGGTGCGGAAAGGGGCCAAACGATTGCACGGATCGCGGAGGGTATCGGTTCAGACGTGCCGGGATGTTGTCGCGAATCAGGCGTTCTGGCCGACGGTGTCGAAGACCCGGCAGTCGAAGAAGTCCTCGCCCTCGGACAGCAGGTAGGCCTGGGCCTCGCCCACGTGGAAGTACATCCCGTGCAGCTCCAGGGTGCCCTCGGCGAGCCGCCTGGCCACCGATTCGTGGGCCCGCAGGTGCTCCAGCTGCTGGACCACATTGGTCAGGCAGAGCTGCTCCACGGCATCGGCCGGGAGCCGGCCCGAGATCCGGGCCCAGGCGTGGTGGCGGCTGGCCATCCGCTCCAGGCTGGGCAGCCCGTGCCGCAGCCAGCGGCGCAGCGGGGTCATGGGGGCTCCGGGCGAGGAGTTGAGCAGCGCCTGCATGGCCCCGCAGCCCGAGTGTCCGCAGACCGTGATGCTGTCCACCTTGAGCACGTCCACCGCGTACTCGATGGCCGCCGCGACGGAGTCGTCCGTGGACTCCGCGCCCGGCAGCGGGACCAGATTGCCGACATTGCGGACCGTGAAGAGATCACCCGGGCCGCTGGCCGTGATCATGCTGGTCACCAGGCGGGAGTCCGCGCAGGTGAGGAAGAGCTGGGAGGGCCGCTGCCCCTCGCGGGCCAGCCGGGCCAGCTCGTCGCGCACGTGGGGTGCGGTATCGCGCTGGAAGGCGCTGATCCCGCTCGCCAGTTGCCCCGCGCCGCGTCGCCGGGGGGCCGGCGAGGGCGTCTGGGAGGCGGAGGCCTCCGTTTCCGTGGCCGCCGCTGCCGCCATGGCCGAAGCCGTGGCCGTACGGGTGCCCGTGGGGCGGTGGTCGCAGTGGTTCTGCCACGGGGTCCAGGGCCGGCAGCACTGGTGCGCCCCGCGGTGGTGTGCGCGCCGGGGCCGGTCGGCATGGTGGGGGTCGTCGGCGTGGAGGGCCTCGTCGGCGTGCTGGGCCCCTTCGGCGTGGTGGGCCCCGTCGCCCGGCTCGGCGTCGGAGAGCCGGGCCGCCGATCCGGAGCGGCCGGTGACCTCCAGCGAACCCCCGTGCGCCAGGTGGGACTCCTGCCAGTCATGCAGCGTCTCGTAGGCCGCGTGGTCCATGAACGAGCCGTCCAGCTCGACCACCGCGTGCGCGTCGTGCGGAATCTGGTTCAGCACCCGGCTCAGCCGCGGCACCGCGAGGAAGGTCAACTGCCCGCGCGCCCGGACCCGGTGGACGCCGCTGTCCAGCCGCTCCACCGTGATCCGGGTCCGGGCGAGCCGGTGCAGGGCCAGTGCGACGGCCACCGCGATGCCGATGGCCACGCCCTCCAGGACGCCGCCGAGTACCACGGCCACGATGGTCGTGCCGTAGACGAGGATCTCCCGGTGCCGGGTGACACTGCGCATGTGCGTGATGTTGACCATCTGCACGCCCACCGCCATCACCAGGGCGGCCAGCGAGGCCAGCGGGATCAGGTCGAGGGCCGGGACCAGCAGCCCGGCCGCGAGCAGCACCCACAGCCCGTGCAGCATGGTCGACTTCCGACTGGCCGCACCCGACTTGACGTTCGCCACGCTGCGTACGGCCACGCCCGTGATGGGCAGTCCGCCCAGGGCGCCGGAGACGATGTTCGCCGCGCCCTGCCCCCGCAGTTCCCGGTTGAGGTCGGCGCGCGGCGGGCGGTTGCCCGTACGCCGCTCGGAGGCGATCAGCTTGTCGGTCGCGACCGCCGAGAGCAGGGACTCCACACTGCCGACCAGGGTGATGGTCAAAACGGCGGCGATGAGGCCGAGGATCGGCCCCTCGGGCAGCTCGGGCAGGGCGTGGCTGCGCCAGGACGGCAGGTCCACCCGGGGCAGGCTGAGCCCGGCCAGCGCCGCGAAGACGGTGGCCGTGGCGACGGCGGCGAGCGCCGCCGGCACCTTGCGCAGGGCGCGGCCCACCTGCCCGGGCAGGCGCGGCCAGCCGAGCAGGACGAGCAGGGTCAGCGCGCTGATGCCGAGCGCGACCGGGTGTAGGTCGGCCAACTGGGCGGGCAAGCCCTGGACGTTGGCCACGGCGGAGCTCTGCGGTGTGCCGCCGAGCACGATGTGCAGCTGGGCCAGCGCGATGGTCACGCCGATGCCCGCGAGCATGCCGTGCACGATGGCCGGGCTCACCATGAGCGCCGACCGGGCGGTGCGCAGTGCGGCGAGGCCGAGCTGGCAGAGGCCGGCGAGCACGGTGATGGCGCATGTGGTGCGCCACCCGTAACGCTGGATCAACTCGGCGGTGACCACGGTGAGTCCGGCGGCGGGCCCGCTGACCTGGAGCGGGGCGCCACCGAGCCGCCCGGCGACGATCCCGCCGACCGCCGCGGCGACCAGGCCCGCCTGGAGCGGAGCGCCGGTGGCCAGGGCGATGCCCAGCGAGAGCGGCAGGGCGATCAGGAAGACGGCGATGGAGGCGGAGAGGTCCGCGGGCAGGTCCTTGCGGATCTCTTGGGCTGTACGCGTTCGTGAGGTGGCTGTCATAGGTTCCCGTCTCCTCTGGGGAGGGATGAAGCGGCGGGAGTCTCAACACTCGGTAAATGAACGGTAATGGAGAGTAAAGGCGAGTGGTGGATAATACGGGCAAATGGCCTACGAATTAGCACTCAAGAGTGATTAAGCATTTTGTCCGGCTTGTCATACCTTCCTCGCGGCGGATCGCGTGGGACGTTGCGGCGCGGAAGTCCTGCGACGGAACTGCGAGGGAGAGGTGGGGCGGATGATCGCCGCCACGAAGAAGATCGCCGGTGGCCTGGTCGCCACGGCGCTGGCCCTGGGGGTCGCCGGGTGCGGCGGCTCGGAATCCGCCAAGTCCCCGGCTCCCGGGTCCCCGAAAGCCGGCAAGGGCGCCGCCGCGCAGGCTCCGGGCAGCGTCAACCGGCCCATCGGCGACGGTTCGACCGCGTACACCGGCCCGCAGCCGAACGTACAGAGGCCGCAGAAGCTGAAGCCGGGTGAAAAGCCGCCGCAGTTCGTGGTGTTCTCCTGGGACGGCGCCGGCGAGGACAGCCAGAAGCTCTTCTCGCACTTCCGCGAGGTCGGCAAGAAGTACAACGCCCGCATGACGTACTTCCTCAGCGGCGTCTACATGCTGCCGGAGGAGAAACGTTCCCTCTACACCGCCCCGCAGCACGGCCCCGGCCGCTCCGACATCGGCTTCGGCGACCTCCAGGGCATCAAGGACACCGCCACCCAGATCCGCGCGGCCTGGCTGGAGGGCAACGAGATCGGCACCCACTTCAACGGGCACTTCTGCGGGCCCGACGGCGGCGTCGGCACCTGGTCCGTGGAGGAGTGGAAGAGCGAGATCAACCAGGCCAAGTCCTTCGTCAAGAACTGGAAGACCCATGCGGGCCTGAAGGACCAGGCGGCGCTCCCGTTCGACTACGACAAGGAGCTCATCGGCGCCCGCACCCCCTGCCTCGAAGGCCAGAAGAACTTCATGCTGGCCGCGAAGGACATGGGATTCCGCTACGACTCCAGCGGCATCAGCAAGCAGATCTGGCCCAAGAAGACGGACGGGCTCTGGGACATCCCGCTCCAGCTGGTGCCCATGCCCGGCCGCGCCTTCGACACGCTGAGCATGGATTACAACTACATGATCAACCAGTCCGGGACGACCTCGCAGGGCGACCCCTCGCAGCACGCGTACTGGGGCGACCAGATGCGCGACGGCCTGCGCCAGGCCTTCGACCGGGTCTACCAGGGCAACCGCGCGCCGCTGATCATCGGCAACCACTTCGAGTCCTGGAACGGCGGCACCTACATGCGCGCGGTCGAGGAGTCCATCAAGGGCATGTGCACCCAGAAGGAGGTCCGCTGCGTGCCGTTCCGGGAGCTGGTGGACTGGCTGGACGCTCAGGACCCGAAGGTCCTGGAGTGGATGCGGACCCTCGACGTCGGCGAGACGCCGAAGGACGGCTGGCGGAAGTTCCTGACCGCGGGGCCGCCGGCGGCGCCGACCGCCCCCGCGGGCGTCAAGCCGGCTGAGGAGCCGGCCGATGAGGCTGCGGACGAGGACTGACGAAGGCCCCCTCCCCGAGGTCCTCGGGGTCCCCGGCCCCGAGGTCCTCGGGGTCCCCGGCGCCGTGGACGTCCTCGCGCAGGACGAAATCGGGGTCGATCTGGTCCGCCAGGTCGACCCCGGTCTTGGCGCTGCCCCAGCTCTCCGCGTTCTTGAGGTGGAAGCGCACCATCTGCTCGGTGTACCGGTCCCAGTCGCGGTGCGCGTACGAGTCGTCGGCGGCGTCCTGGAGCGTCTGGAGGGCGAACCGGTTCGTCGCCTCCAACAGCTCGAAGGCCGCCGGACGGCCCTTCTCCATCGCCCGTACCCAGTCGGAGTGGCCGACGGTGACCAGCAGGTCCTCGCCCACCTCGTCCTGGAGGAACTCGATGTCCTCGGGGCCCTGCACCTTGTTGCCGACGACCTTGAGGGCGACCCCGAAGTCCCGTGCGTACTCCTTGTACTGGCGGTAGACGGAGACGCCCTTGCGGGTCGGTTCGGCCACCAGGAAGGTCACGTCGAAGCGGGTGAACATGCCCGAGGCGAAGGAGTCGGAGCCTGCCGTCATGTCGACGACCACGTACTCGTCCGGCCCGTCGACGAGGTGGTTGAGGCACAGCTCCACCGCTCCGACCTTGGAGTGGTAGCAGGCCACGCCCAGATCGGCCTCGGTGAACGGCCCGGTGGCCATGAGCCGTACGGGCTCCCCGTCGAGCAGGAGCGTGCGCGCGCAGGCCTCGTAGACCGGGTTGTCCTCAGTGACCCGCAGCAGGCGCGAGCCCCGCCCCGGCGGGGTGGTCTTGATCATCGTCTCGGCGGACGTGATGCGCGGGTTCGAACCCCGCAAGTACTCCTTGATCAGGGGCAGGTGCGCGCCCATGGCGGGGAGGCCGGCGGCCTCGTCCTCGCCGAGGCCGAGCGCGGCGCCCAGGTGCTGGTTGATGTCGGCGTCCACCGCGACGACGGGGGCTTCGTTTGCGGCGAGGTGGCGGATGAAGAGGGAGGACAGCGTCGTCTTGCCGCTGCCGCCCTTTCCCACGAAAGCGATCTTCATGTTCACCAAGCGTAGTGGTTCGGTAGCGCGGTGTTGTCAAGCTGAGTGAAGAAGACCACCCCAAGGAGGGGTCGGTGCTATGGGTGTGCAGTGCGTAGGCTCCCTACTTATGAGTAGCGCTTCTGACCCGCTGGCCGCACTGGCCGGGCTGCCGGGTGTCGCCGAGTCCGTGGATTCCGTACGCAAGGCCGTGGACCGGGTCTACGGGCACCGGGTGATGCGCCGCCGCAGCGGCGAGATCACCTCGGAGGCCGCCCTGCGCGGCGCCCGCGGGAGCGCGGCACTGTCCGGTGCGGACTGGGCCCTGGAGGAGGTGCGCCGCCGCACCGACTTCGGGTCGGAGCCGGAGGCGTTGACGGTGGGCGCCGCCCTGCGGCTCACGGCGGAGGCCGGCCAGCTGCTGAGCATCTGGCGCCAGTCGCCGCTACGGGTCCTGGCACGGCTCCACCTGGTGGCGTCGGGGTCGACGGCGGACGGTGACGTGGTCGGCCGCCCCCGGCTGGCGGGCGAGCCGGTGGTGGAGCCCCTGGTGGACCTCCCGCTGCCGAGCGCGGAGGAGGTCGCGGGCCGGCTGGACGGGCTGTCCCGCCTGATCATCGCGGGCGGCTCCGCCCCAGCCCTGATCACGGCGGCGGTGGTGCACGGCGAACTGCTGGCGCTGCGCCCGTTCGCCTCGTACAACGGGCTGGTCGCCCGGGCGGCCGAGCGCATCGTCCTGATCAACAGCGGCCTGGACCCGAAGGCGATCTGCCCGGCGGAGGTCGGCCACGCGGAACAGGGGCGCGAGGCGTACCTGGCCGCCTTCGAGGGCTACGTCTCCGGCACCGCGGAGGGGATGGCCGCCTGGATCGCCCACTGCGGGCGCGCGATCGAGCTCGGTGTCCGCGAGTCGACGGCGGTCTGCGAAGCCCTGCAGCGCGGCGCGGCCTGAGGTCACTCGGTTCGAAGACCCCGGACATGGGTTGCGGCGACACCGTACTGCTTGTGGTGTCGCCGCTGGCATTCACGCCGGGTTACCAAGCGTCCTCGATAGTTGCCCATCAGGTCGGGGACTTTGCCCGTCACCTGGTGCGGCTGGCCCGTAATCGACGGGTCGACGTCGCGTGGGTGCTCGGCGTTCCTGCTTCGGTCCGTGGGCCTTACTGCGTTTTAAAGATGATCCTCTCGGATGTTCTTTGGTCTCGCGGGCCGTTGCTTTATTTGTACTCCGCTTGGGAGCTATGCGAAACCCCTGGCTCCACTTTTTACTTTCCGGGACGAGGGTGGGCGAACCGGACCGCCCTTATCGCCCCGGCCCGGGACATTCCGGCAAGCGCGTCAGGCGGACGCGGCGGCGGCCAGCGCGTGCGCCCGGCGCCGGCTCGCGTACCAGACGAGCCCGGCCGTGGCGGCCGCCGCACCGACGGCGGCGGCGGCCACCAGCGCCGGCCGCGTCGGCATCGACAGCCCGGGCAGCCGCTGCTTCAGCCGCACCGGCCGGTTGAACACCAGGACCGGCCACTCGCGCGCCACCGCTTCCCGTCGCAGCGCCCGGTCGGGATTGACGGCGTACGGGTGTCCGACCGCCTCGAGCATCGGGATGTCGGTGGCCGAGTCGCTGTAGGCGTAGCACCGGGCGAGGTCGTACCCCTCGGACTCGGCGAGCTCGCGTACGGCTTCCGCCTTGGTGGGCCCGTAGGCGTAGTACTCGATCTCGCCGGTGAAGCAACCGTCCTCGCCCACGACCATGCGCGTGGCGACGACCCGGTCGGCACCGAGCATTTCCCCGATCGGCTCGACCACTTCCGCGCCGGAGGTCGACACGATCACCACGTCGCGGCCCGCGATGTGGTGGGCCTCGATCAGGGACGCGGCCTCGTCGTAGATGATCGGGTCGATGAGGTCGTGCAGGGTTTCCGCGACGATCTCCCGGACCTGCTGCACGTTCCACCCCTTGCAGAGGGCGGACAGGTACTCCCGCATCCGTTCCATCTGATCGTGGTCGGCGCCGCCGGCCAGGAAGATGAACTGCGTGTACGCGGTGCGCAACACGGCTCGCCGGTTGATCAGGCCGCCATGGTAGAAGGACTTGCTGAACGTCAAGGTGCTCGACTTCGCAATGACCGTCTTGTCCAGGTCGAAGAAGGCTGCGGTGCGAGGCGAGGAGTGCGGCAAGGGCTGATTTTCCACGCCCCGAGCATATGCGCCCACCATTCGGCGTAAGGTGTGGCGCGTGGGTTTGCCTGAGAAGGCTCTCGGGTACACCATGGAAGTCACGGATCGTTCGCGACCGTGCTAACCCGGTCTGGCTCCTCCCCCCCCGAGTCGGACCGTGGGGACGACCCCCGCTCTCCCCCCCGGCGGGGGTCGTCGCATGTCCGGACGCGGTTCGCGTCCCGGCCTTCGGCCCCAAGTGACCATCCCTCCAGCCCTTCCTCTTGTGTGGGGCCGGCGCGGCGAAGGCCCTCACCACATCAGACTCGTAACGCTGCGTAGTGGTTCCGCCGCGCTCCGGAACTCACCTGTGAGGGTGACCGGGTTATTCACAATCGACGGGTTGTCCACAGTTATCCAGCAAGATCCACTTCTTTTTCCTGATCGCTGCACGGTGATTCCAGCCGCGAAGTCCGCGGCGCTGGATTTGCAGCGAGAAGGGGGCGGAGATCGTGGCTCGATCGAAGTCGTGTGAAACGCCGGAGTCCGTCGTGGGCGGAACGGGGACGGGAACGGGAACGGGGACGGGGGCCGGGTCGGGCATCGCAGCCGGGGCCGGGGCCCTGCCCGGCGGTGGGCGGCCACTGATCATCACCGAGGATCCGCTGCTGCTCGACGATCTCCTGAGGCTGTGCGCGGCCGCGGGGGCCGAGCCGCATGTGCACCACGCGGTGCCCGAGCAGGGCGGGTCAGGTGGCGAAGCGGGCGTCGGCCTCGCCGGAAGCGGTGCTGGTGCTGGTGCTGGTGAGGGAGGTGGTGCGCGCGGCGCCTGGCGCATCGGGAGCGTTGACTGGGAGTCCGCGCCGCTCGTGCTGGTCGGCGACGACGCGGCCCGGCGGGTGCGAGGCGCGCCGCGCAGGGCCGGGGTGTTCCTCGTCGGCAGGGACCTGGACGACCCCTCGGTGTGGCAGCGGGCGGTGGAGATCGGCGCCGAGGAGGTGCTGCGGCTCCCCGACGCCGAAGGCCGGCTCGTCGACCGCATCGCCGACGTCGTGGAAGGAGCCGGGCGGCCCGCCCTCGCCGTCGGGGTGATCGGCGGCAGCGGCGGGGCCGGAGCCTCCACCCTCGCCTGCGCGCTCGCCGTGCGGGCCGCACGCGCCGGGGAGCGGACCATCCTCATCGACGGCGATCCGCTGGGCGGCGGCATGGACGTACTGCTCGGGGGCGAGAGCGCCGAGGGGCTGCGCTGGCCGGACTTCGCGGGATCGCGGGGCAGGGTCGGCGCCGGAGCACTGGAGGAGTCCCTGCCCGAGCTGCACGCCCTGCGGGTTCTCAGCTGGGACCGCGGCGACCGGGTGGTGGTGCCGCCCGTCGCGATCCGGTCGGTGGTGGCCGCCGCGCGCCGCCGGGGCGGGGTCGTGGTGGTCGACCTCCCGCGGCGGGTGGACGAAGCCGTGGCCGAGGTGCTGGCGCAGCTGGACCTGGTGCTGATGGTGGTTCCGGGCGAGCTGCGGGCCGTGGCCGCCGCGGGCCGGGTGGCGGCCGGAGTGCGGATGGTGGCCCGGGACGTACGTGTCGTCGTACGGGGCCGCTGCCCGGGCGGCCTCGATCCGGAGGCCGTGGCCGGGCTGCTGGGGGCGCCGCTGGCCGGCGAGGTGCCGGTCGAGGTGGGGCTTCCGGGGCGGGTGGCCGAGGGGGAACCGCCGGGGGCGCAGGGGCGGGGCGCGCTGGCCCGCTTCTGCGACGGCTTCTGGCAGCGTGCGCTCGGCTCCGCCCAGGGGGTGCCGGCATGAGCGCGGTACTGCTGGACGCGGTGCGCCGACGGCTCGCCGAGAGCGGGGCGGAACCGACCCCGGCGCGGGTGGCGGCGGCCCTGCGGGCCCAGGGCAGGCTGCTGGGGGACGCGGAAGTGCTGGGCGTGGCCGCCGAGTTACGGTCCGAGCTGGTCGGCGCGGGCCCGCTGGAGGCCTTGCTGGCCGATCCGGAGGTCACCGACGTACTGGTGGCGGCCCCCGACCGGGTGTGGGTGGACCGCGGGGGCGGGCTGGAGCTGACCGGGGTGACCTTCGCCGACGCCGAGGCCGTGCGCAGGCTCGCCCAGCGGCTGGCCGCCGTCGCGGGTCGGCGCCTGGACGACGCCCGGCCCTGGGTGGACGCCCGGATGCCGGACGGGACCCGGCTGCATGCTGTGCTGCCTCCGGTCTCGGTCGGGTCGGCCTGCCTCTCGCTGCGGGTGGTGCGGCCTCGGGCGTTCACGCTGGAGGAGCTCGTCGCGGCGGGGACGCTGCCGCCCGGCGGGCAGCGGCTCCTGCGGGACATGGTCGAGGCCCGGCTGTCGTTCCTCGTCTCCGGCGGGACCGGGACGGGCAAAACCACTCTGCTCAGCGCCCTGTTGGGGTTGGTCGGCCCCGGTGAGCGGATCGTGCTGGCCGAGGATTCGGCCGAGCTGCGCCCCGACCATCCGCATGTGGTGCGGCTGGAGACCCGGCCGGCCAATCAGGAGGGGGCGGGTCTGGTCACGCTGGCCGACCTGGTCCGGCAGGCGCTGCGGATGCGGCCCGACCGGCTGGTGGTCGGCGAGGTGCGGGGCGCCGAGGTGGCGGACCTGCTCGCCGCCCTGAACACGGGTCACGAGGGGGGCTGCGGCACCGTCCACGCCAACGCCGCCGCCCATGTCCCGGCCCGGCTGGAGGCGCTCGGCACGGCAGCGGGGCTCGACCGGGCGGCCCTGCACAGCCAGTTGGCCGCCGCGCTGACCCTGGTGCTCCACCTGGTCCGGGACCGGGAGGGGCGGCGCCGGGTCGCCGAGGTGCACGTGCTGGAGCGGGACGCCGCCGGGCTGGTGGTCACCGTACCGGCGCTGCGCTGGGCCGCGCGGGGCTTCGTACGGGAACGGGGCTGGGAACGGCTGCGTCCGCTGCTGCGAGGTGCCCGGTGAACGCGGGGGCGGGGACGGTGCCGGTGTTCGCGGGGGTGCTGTGCGCCGGGGCGGCCGCCTGGGGGCTCGCCGGGAGCGACCGGGTGTCCCGGCGGGCCAGGGTGGTGCTCGCCGGGGGCGGTCCGGTGGTTGCGGGCGGGCCGGCGCGGTGGGAGCGGCTGCTGATCGCCGTACGGGTGCGGGCCGCGCGGTGGCGGGAGGGGGCCTGTCTCGGGGCCGGGCTCGTCGTCGCGGCGTTGGGCGGGTCGGTGATCCCGCTCCTGGTGGGAGCGGCCGCGGTGCCGCTGGTGCGGCGATGGCTGCGCGTACGAGCGCGGGAACGGGCCCGGGAGGCGCGGGCAGCGGAGGTGGTGGCCTTGTGCGGGGCCGTGGTGGGTGAGCTGCGGGCGGGGGCCCAGCCCGGGCAGGCGCTGACGGCGGCGATGCGGCGGACGGCCGCGGGCCCCGGTGGGCCGGGGGCGGCGGAGGCGGGAGTGCTGGCCGCCGCGGCGTTCGGCGGGGACGTGCCCGGGGCGTTGCGCCAGGCGGCGCGGGAGCCCGGCGCGGAGGGGCTCGCCGGGATGGCCGCCTGCTGGCGGGTGTCGGTGGACGGCGGTGCGGGACTGGCCGCCGGACTGGACCGGCTGGAGGGGGCCCTGCGGGCCGAGCGGGACCGGCAGGAGTCGCTGCGGGCCCAGTTGGCGGGGGCGCGGTCGACCGTGGTGGTGCTCGCCCTGCTGCCGCTGGTGGGCCTGTTGATCGGCACCGGTCTGGGCGCGGATCCGCTGCGGGTGCTGCTGCATACGCCGATGGGGTGGGGCTGCCTCCTGGCGGGTGGGGTGCTGGAGGCGCTGGGGCTGCTGTGGTGCCGGCGGATCGTACGGGCGGGGGAGCGGTGATGGGCGGCTTCGTCGTCCACAGGCTGGGGATCGTCCTGTGCCTGGCGGTGGCAGCACTGTGGGTGGTGTCGGCGGTGGCGGAGCGGGTCCGCGCCCGGGCGGCCCGGCGCAGGATCGCGGCCCTGCTGGCGGCGCGACCAGCCCTCCGTGGGCCGTTGTTCGGCTCCGCGGCGCGCGCTGTGGTCGTGGCGTGGGCCGGGCCGGCCGGGGCGCTGGTGGCGGGCTGGGTGCTCGTCGGAGGGATGACGGGTGGGGCCGTCGGTGCTCTGGCCGCGCTGGGGGTGTGGCGGTGGCAGGCCAGGGAGCGGCCGGAGACCGGGGTGGATCCGAGGGAGGCGGAGCGCCAGCTGCCGTTCGCCGCTGATCTGTTGGCCGCGTGTCTGGCGGCCGGGGCGGGGCCGGTGGAGGCCGCGGAGGTGGTGGGGGAGTCCCTGGGCGGCCCGGTGGGCGAGCGGTTGGCGAGGGCCGGGGCGGAGCTGCGGCTCGGGGGTGAACCGGGCGACGGGTGGGGGAGGTTGGCGCAGATACCGGGTGCCCGGACGCTCGCCGAATGCCTGGAACGGGCCGCCCGGACGGGGGCGCCCGCGGCGGAACCGGTCTCCCGGCTCGCGTCGGGGCTCAGGGAGGACCGGGCCCGCCGTGCGGGAGCCAGGGCGCAGCGGGCGGCGGTACTGGTCACCGCTCCGGTGGGGCTGTGTTTTCTCCCCGCTTTTCTGGCGATCGGGGTCGCGCCGGTGGTGATCGGTATGGCCTCAGGACTTCTCTCGAACACCTGAAGTCGCATTGAGCACGTACATCAACAACGGAAATCCACAGGAGGTTGCCATGAGGATCATCTGGTTTCGTGTCCGGACGGTGCTGGGCGGTCGCGGGGGCGATGCGGGGATGTCCACCTCGGAATACGCCATGGGCACGATCGCGGCCTGCGCATTCGCGGCCGTTCTCTACAAGGTGGTGACGAGCGAAGTCGTCGCCACGGCCCTTCAGTCGACCATCGGGAAGGCGCTCGATGTGCCGTTCTGAGGGAAAGCCGCGGGGAGGCCGGGGAATGGGGGACCGGGGATATGTGACGGCGGAGGCCGCGCTGGTGATTCCGGCGCTGGTGCTGTTCGCGGCGCTGTTGGTGTGGGCGCTGATGGCGGCCGCCGCGCAGATCCGGTGTGTGGACGCGGCCCGGGCCGGTGCCCGGGCGGCGTCCAGGTCGGAACCGGTGGAGGTGGCGGTGGCGGCGGCCCGGGCGGCCGCGCCGCCGGGCGCCCGGGTGGAGCTGGAGCGGGTGGGCGACCTCTGGCGGGTCGAGGTGGCGGCGCCGGCGCCGGGCCCGGGCGGGCTGCCGGTACGGCTGGGCGCGCGGGCGGTGGCCCTGGCGGAGGACAGCGTGGGGCCGCCGCCGTGAGCCGGGACCGGGGTTCGGCCACGGTCTGGGCGGCTCTGGTGGCGACGGTGCTGGGGGCGGTGTTCGGCGGTGTGCTGCTGCTCGGCCAGGCCGTCGTGGCCCGCCATCGCGCGGCGGCGGCTGCCGATCTGGCGGCCCTCGCGGCGGCGGCCACCTGGGCCCACGGGCCGGAGACCGCCTGCGCCACGGCACTGCGGGTGGCCCGGGCGCAGGGCGCGGCGCTCGCCCGGTGCCGCCTCCAGGGCGAGGTCGCGGAGGTGACGGCCCGGGTCGCGGCGGGCCCCTTCACCCCCGCGATCCGGGCCCGCGCGGGCCCCCCATTGGCGGCGGGGGTGAGGCCGGGCTAAGCCCAGGTCAGGGCCCGGCGCGGGCGGTGCCCGGCTGACGCTCGGGTCAGGGCTCCAGGGGCGTGGTGGGTGGGGATTCGGAGAGGAGGCGGGTGAGGAGGCGGATGGCGCCGCGCTTGTGGAGCGGGTCGTTGCCGTTGCCGCATTTGGGCGACTGGATGCAGGAAGGGCAGCCGGCCTCGCACTCGCAGGCCGAGATCGCGTCGCGGGTCGCCGTCAGCCAGGCCCGGGCGGTGTGGAAGGCGCGCTCCGCGAAGCCGGCGCCGCCGGGGTGGCCGTCGTAGACGAAGACCGTGGGGAGGAGGGTGTCGGGATGCAGCGGCATGGAGACGCCGCCGATGTCCCAGCGGTCGCACGTGGCGAACAGCGGGAGCATGCCGATGGACGCGTGTTCGGCGGCGTGCAGGGCGCCGCCGAGGATCTCCGGGTTGATCCGGGCCTCGTCGAGCTGGTCCTCGGTCACCGTCCACCACACGGCCCGGGTGCGCAGGGTGCGGGGCGGCAGGTCCAGCTTGGCCTCGCCCAGGACCTCGCCGGTGATCAGCTTGCGGCGCAGATAGGAGACGACCTGGTTGGTGACCTCGACGGAGCCGAAGCAGAGCCGGCCCGAGCCCCACGGGATCTCGGTCTCGGTCTCGAGGATGGAGATGGAGGTGGTGTCGCGGGCCGTGGTGGAGAAGGGCGGGTTGGCTTCCTCCACGAGGGCCACCGAATCCTCCAGGTCCAGGTGCTGCACGAGATACGTGCGGCCCTGGTGGAGGTGGACGGCCCCGTCGTGGACGGCGGTGTGGGCCGCGGACTCGTCGACCGTGCCGAGCAGCCGGCCGGTCGAGGCCTCGACGATCTGCACGGGGCGGCCGCCGCCGCCCCGGATGTCGGTCAGGTCCGAGGCCCGTTCCCGCCGGGTCCAGTGCCAGGCGGTCGCCCGGCGGCGCAGCAGCTTCGCCGCTTCGAGCTGGGGAAGGAGGTCCTTGGTCGCCGGGCCGAAGAGGTCCAGGTCCGCCTCGGTCAGCGGTAGCTCCGCCGCCGCGGCGCACAGGTGGGGGGCGAGGACGTACGGGTTGTCGGGGTCCAGGACGGTGGCCTCCACCGGTTGGCGGAACAGCGCCTCCGGGTGGTGGACGAGGTAGGTGTCCAGCGGGTCGTCCCGGGCGATCAGCACGGCCAGGGCGCCCTGGCCCGAGCGCCCGGCCCGGCCCGCCTGCTGCCACAGGGAGGCCCGGGTACCCGGGTACCCGGTGATGAGTACGGCGTCCAGGCCCGAGACGTCCACGCCCAGCTCCAGGGCCGTCGTGGCGGCCAGTCCCAGCAGCTCGCCGGAGTGCAGGGCCCGCTCCAGGGCCCGGCGCTCCTCGGGGAGGTAGCCGCCCCGGTAGGCGGCGACCCGCTGGGCCAGGGGGCGGGACCCGGCGGCGCCGGCCGCCGGGGACGTCATCGCGCCGAGCCGTTCCTGGGCGATCACGGAGATCAGCTCGGCGCCGCGCCGGGAGCGGACGAAGGCGACCGTACGGACTCCCTGGACGACCAGGTCGGTCAGCAGGTCGGCGGTCTCGGCCGTGGCCGTACGGCGTACCGGCGCGCCCTTCTCGCCCCGTAGCTCGGTGAGGAGCGGCGGCTCCCACAGAGCGAAGACCACCTCGCCGCGCGGTGAGGCGTCGTCGGTGATCTCCGTCACGCTTACGCCGGTCAGCCGGGACGCGGCGGCCGACGGGTCGCTGGCGGTCGCGGAGGCGAGCAGGAAGACCGGTTCCGAGCCGTATCGGGCGCACAGCCGCCGCAGCCGGCGCAGGACCTGTGCCACGTGGGAGCCGAAGACCCCGCGGTAGGTGTGGCACTCGTCGATCACGACGTAGCGCAGGGCCCGCAGGAAGGAGGACCAGCGCGGGTGGGCCGGGAGGATGCCGCGGTGCAGCATGTCGGGGTTGGTCAGGACGTAGTTCGCGTACTGGCGTACCCACTCGCGTTCCTCGACGGGCGTGTCCCCGTCGTATACCGCGGGCCGGACGGCGTTGCCCAGCGGGGCGGCCAGTGCCCGTACGGCGCGCCGCTGGTCGGCCGCCAGGGCCTTGGTGGGGGCCAGGTACAAGGCCGTCGCGCCCCGCCCGCTCGGGGCCTCGGAGCCGTCCGCGAGGGCGGAGAGCACCGGCGCGAGGTAGGCCAGGGACTTGCCCGAGGCGGTGCCGGTGGCGACGACCACGGACTCACCGTCCAGGGCGTGCTCGGCGGCAGCGGCCTGGTGTTCCCACGGATGGTCGATCCCGGCCGACCGGATCGCGGCCACGACATCCGTTCGGATGCGATCGGGCCAGACTGCATGACGGCCCGCCCTCGGGGGCAAGTGCTCCGTATGGGTGATGCGCGCAGCACGGGAAGGCCCCCGTGACAGCCGGTCCAGGACCGTGTCGGGGGTGGGTCGAGGGTCCTCGGGGGCCGTGGGCCGACCGGGACCGTGAGTATTGGCCATCGGAACCGAGTGTGTCACCGGCGTGCGGGACAATGGTCCGAAGGCGTCGTGCGCGCCTGCCGGTAAGTGATTGAATGCCATCGCGGCAGCCAATCCCTCGCCTACCTTCGGGTGGGGAGGCCCCTTGGGGGCGCCGCTCGATAGCAAGGTGCTGGAGGATCCGTGGACCTGTCCCTGTCGACTCGCACTGTCGGCGACCGTACGGTCGTGGAGGTCGGTGGCGAGATTGATGTGTATACCGCGCCCAAGCTGCGCGAGCAGTTGGTCGAGTTGGTGAACGACGGCAGCTACCACTTGGTTGTCGACATGGAGCGAGTGGACTTCCTCGACTCCACCGGACTTGGTGTGCTCGTGGGAGGCCTCAAGCGCGTCCGCGCGCACGAGGGTTCGCTGCGCCTGGTGTGCAATCAGGAGCGCATCCTGAAGATCTTCCGCATCACCGGTCTGACCAAGGTGTTCCCGATCCACACCACGGTGGAAGACGCCGTCAACGCCACCGACTGACGGCTCCGGGCGGCTCCCGGTAGCCTTCGGGCGGCCGGGAGCCGACAAGGAGAGCGGGGGTACCGGGCCATGGTTGGCCCGGCCCCTGTCAAGGCACGCCCGTAGTCCGAGGGGGACGCGCATGGCTACCGTTGAACTGCGCTTCAGCGCCCAGCCCGAACACGTCCGGACGGCCCGTCTCGTCGCGGCCGCCGTGGCGCGCCGGGCCGGTGTGGAGGAAGCCGTCCTCGACGAGGTCCGCCTCGCCGTGGGCGAGGCCTGCTCGCGTGCCGTCGGACTCCATCGCAGCAACGGGCTGACCGCCCCCGTCCGGGTGGTGCTGACCGAGGAGGACAAGACGTTCTCCATCGAGGTCGGCGACGAGGTTCCCGGACCGGGCGGTGGCTCGGCCGATGCCGTGTCCGGCATGGCCGCCGTCCTGGACGCCGAGGTCGAGGCCGAGGACGAGATGGGTCTCGCGGTCATCAGCGGGCTCGTCGACGACGTCGAGGTGACCAGTGGGGAATCGGGCGGGACCATCCGTATGAGCTGGCCCGTCTCCGGGTCCTCCGAGCTTCCGTAGATCCACCGCGAGCGCCATCCCGTCGTATCTTCCGATCTTTATCAAGGCCCTGCTGAGCAGGGCCTTTTCCATTTCTCTAGATCAATGACCGGGCGTCAATGCCTTTGTCCCGTTACCGCTTTCGAGGGTAAAGGAGTGACGCGATCTATTGCTGAGGAGCAGGAGCACGCCAATTGCGTTTCCTGCGCACTGTTTTGATCAGGGTGCGCTCCCTACAATCCGTCCACATCTTGAGCTCATCACGTCAAGGAGGACGAATGACGGGGCTCTTCACCCCTATCGCGCCGGATCGCACCACTGATCTGGCATCCGCAGTACTCACCGATGACAATCGGCTCATCGTGATCGTCATTGCGGCCGTGGCACTCGCCGCACTCGTCGTCGCGCAGATCCTGGTCCGCCAGGTCCTCGCCGCCGACGAGGGAACCGACAGCATGAAGAAGATCGCCGCAGCCGTCCAGGAAGGCGCCAACGCCTACCTCGGCCGCCAGCTGCGCACCCTCGGCGTCTTCGCCGTCGTGGTCTTCTTCCTGCTCTTCCTGCTCCCCGCCGACGACTGGACGCAACGGGCGGGACGTTCCGCCTTCTTCCTCGTCGGCGCGCTCTTCTCGGCGGCCACCGGCTACATCGGCATGCGCCTCGCGGTCCGCGCCAACGTCCGCGTCGCCGCCGCCGCACGCGAGGCCACCCCGGCCGAGGGGGAGCCCGCCAAGGACCTGACCGAGGTCTCCCACAAGGCGATGAAGATCGCCTTCCGGACCGGCGGCGTGGTCGGCATGTTCACCGTCGGCCTCGGCCTCCTCGGTGCCTCCTGCGTCGTCCTGGTCTACGCGGCCGACGCCCCCAAGGTCCTGGAGGGCTTCGGCCTCGGCGCCGCCCTGATCGCCATGTTCATGCGCGTCGGCGGCGGGATCTTCACCAAGGCCGCCGACGTCGGCGCCGACCTGGTCGGCAAGGTCGAGCAGGGCATTCCGGAGGACGACCCGCGCAATGCCGCGACCATCGCCGACAACGTGGGCGACAACGTCGGAGACTGCGCCGGAATGGCGGCCGACCTCTTCGAGTCCTACGCGGTCACCCTGGTGGCCGCGCTCATCCTCGGCAAGGCGGCCTTCGGCGACCTGGGCCTCGCCTTCCCGCTGATCGTCCCCGCCATCGGCGTCATCACCGCCATGATCGGAATCTTCGCGGTTTCCCCGCGCCGTTCCGACCGCAGCGGCATGACCGCCATCAACCGCGGCTTCTTCATCTCCGCCGTGATCTCCCTGGTGCTGGTCGCGATCGCCGTCTACGCGTACCTGCCCGCCACCTACAAGGAGCTCGTCGGCGTCGAGGACGCGGCGATCTCGAACCACGCCGGCGACCCGCGCGTCCTGGCCATCGTCGCCGTCGCCATCGGCATCGTGCTCGCGGCCCTGATCCAGCAGCTGACCGGCTACTTCACCGAGACCAACCGCCGTCCCGTCCGGGACATCGGCAAGTCCTCCCTGACCGGCGCGGCCACCGTCGTCCTCGCCGGCATCTCCGTCGGCCTGGAGTCCGCCGTCTACACGGCCCTGCTCATCGGCCTCGGCGTCTACGGCGCGTTCCTGCTCGGCGGCACGTCGATCATGCTCGCGCTCTTCGCGGTGGCCCTGGCCGGCACCGGCCTGCTCACCACCGTCGGCGTCATCGTCGCCATGGACACCTTCGGGCCCGTCTCCGACAACGCCCAGGGCATCGCCGAGATGTCCGGCGACGTCGAGGGCGCCGGCGCGCAGGTCCTGACCGACCTGGACGCCGTCGGCAACACCACCAAGGCCATCACCAAGGGCATCGCCATCGCCACGGCCGTGCTCGCCGCGGCCGCGCTCTTCGGCTCGTACAACGACGCGATCGCCACCGCGGTCAAGGAAGTCGGCGCCAAGGCCGGGGAGATGAACCTCAGCCTGGACATCGCCCAGCCCAACAACCTCGTCGGGCTGATCCTGGGCGCGGCCGTCGTGTTCCTCTTCTCCGGCCTCGCCATCAACGCGGTCTCCCGCTCCGCGGGCGCCGTGGTCTACGAGGTGCGCCGCCAGTTCCGCGAGCACCCCGGGATCATGGACTACAGCGAGAAGCCCGAGTACGGGCGCGTCGTGGACATCTGCACCAAGGACGCGCTGCGCGAGCTCGCCACGCCCGGCCTGCTCGCCGTGCTCACCCCGATCGCGGTGGGCTTCTCCCTCGGCGTCGGCGCGCTCGGCTCCTTCCTCGCGGGCGCCATCGGCACGGGCACGCTCATGGCGGTCTTCCTCGCCAACTCCGGTGGCGCGTGGGACAACGCGAAGAAGCTGGTCGAGGACGGCCACCACGGCGGCAAGGGCAGCGAGGCCCACGCGGCGACCGTCATCGGCGACACGGTCGGCGACCCGTTCAAGGACACCGCCGGTCCCGCGATCAACCCGCTGCTCAAGGTCATGAACCTGGTGGCGCTGCTGATCGCCCCGGCCGTCGTGCAGTTCAGCTACGGCGCGGACACCAACCCGACCGTACGGGCGATCATCGCGGTCCTCGCGGTCTCCGTCATCATCGGTGCGGTGTACGTCTCCAAGCGCCGCGGCATCGCCGTCGGCGACGAGAACGAGGGCGGAGCCGCCGAGCGGGTGGGTCAGCCGGCCGACCCGGCGACGGTTTCCTGACCCGAGGTCCGGCAGAGGGACGGGCAGAGCCGGGCAGGGCCGGCCGTGCGCCCGAACGGCGGACAGGCGGCGCGGACTCACGCGCCGTCTGTCCGCCTTTGTGCGTGCCCGGACGGCAGGCGTGTATCTTCCGGGCCGAGAGCCTTCGAAGGGACCAATCCGGTGAACAAGAAGCTTGCGGCCGCGTTGTCGGGCGGTGCGGTGCTGATGCTCGTCCTGTCCGGCTGCGGCGGGGACGACAGCCACGAGAAGGCCAGCGCCTGGGCCAAGAAGGTCTGTGACCAGTGGCAGCCCGAACTCAAGAAGATCGAGACCGCCAACGCCGAAATCAAGCGTGTGGCGACGCAGAGCAGCAAGCCCGAGGAGATCCAGAAGACGGACTCGGCGGCGTTCGGGACCATGTCCGAGTCGTACAAGACCATGTGGAACGCTCTGCAGCAGGCGGGAGTTCCACCGGTCAAGAACGGCGCCGCGACCCAGGCGGCGGCGGTCAAGGGCTTCGAGTCGACCTCCAAGGGCTACGCCGACTTGAAGACGAAGATGGACGCCCTCAATCCGCAGGACCCGCCGAAGTTCACCGACGGCCTGAAGGAGGTCGCGGGCGGCCTCCAGGAGGCGACCAAGGGCGGCCAGGACGCGCTGTCCCAGCTGAACGCGGGCGGCCTGGACAAGGCGCTCAACAGCCAGAAGGGCTGCCAGGTCGCGGCGCCGGCGCCCCAGTAGGGACTGCGTGCGGTACGCCGATCAGGGCGGCCGGGGTCCCGGAAGGGGGCCGCGGCCGCCCTTTCGTCCCTCCGGGCCCGGGCTGAGCGGCAGGACGGGCCCCAGCGGACACAATGGACGCGTGAGTAACACCAGCCTTCCCACGCCCGACCGCGCCGCCGAGCTCCGCGAAGCTCTGCTCGACGCCGGTTTCACCGCCGACGGACTGCTCGACCTGCTCGGCGCCCCCGCCTACGCCGCGCTGGCCCGCAGCGAGACCGTCCCCGCCCTGCGCGCCACCCGGGCCGCCGGCGACGGCCCGCTCGCGAGCCTCGTCCGGTTGTTCCTGCTCCAGCAGCCGGAGCCGTACGTGCACGCCGCGGCCGCGCTGCCCGTCGAGGCGGCCCTGGCCGACGGCTGGTTGACGCGCGAGGGCGACGAGGTGCACGCCACCGTCGACGTGCGGCCGTACAGCGGCCCGGACGGCGAGGACTGGTACATCGTCTCCGACCTCGGCTGCGCGGTCGGCGGGGCCGGCGGGATCGGCAGCCGGGGGCGTGAGCCGGGCACGGCCGTGGTCCTCGGCGTCGGCGGTGCCTCCACCACCCTGGCCGGGATCACCGTCCGCACCCCCGTCGGCTCCGCCCTCGACCTCGGCACCGGATCCGGCATCCAGGCGCTGCACGCGACCCGGCACGCCACCCGGGTCACCGCCACCGACGTCAACCCCAGGGCCCTGCACATCACCCGTTTGACGCTGGCCCTGTCCGGCGCCCCGGAGGCGGAGCTGCTCACCGGTTCGCTCTTCGAGCCGGTGGGCGAGGCCACGTACGACCTGATCGTGTCCAACCCTCCGTTCGTGATCTCCCCGGGCGCCCGGCTGACGTACCGGGACGCCGGCATGGGCGGCGACGACCTGTGCCGGACCCTGGTCCAGGAGGCCGGCGCGCGGCTCAATCCCGGCGGGTACGCGCAGTTCCTCGGCAACTGGCAGCACGTGGAGGGCGAGGACTGGCGCGACCGGCTCCGCGCCTGGGTGCCCCGCGGCTGCGACGCCTGGATCGTGCAGCGTGACGTGCAGGACGTGACGCAGTACGCGGAGCTGTGGCTGCGCGACGCGGGCGACCACCGGAGCGACCCGGCCGAGTACGAGCGGCGGTACGAAGACTGGCTGGACGAGTTCGAGGCCCGCAAGACCAAGTCCGTCGGCTTCGGCTGGATCACCCTGCGCCGGACGGACGCGGCCGAGCCCTCGATCGTGGTCGAGGAGTGGCCGCACACGGTGGAGCAGCCGCTCGGCGAGGCCGTGCTGGCCCACTTCGCCCGTCAGGACTACCTGCGGGAGCACGACGACGCGGCCCTGCTGGAGGCCCACTTCGTCCTGGCCGAGGAAGTGGTCCAGGAGCAGGTCGGGGCGCCCGGCGCGGAGGACCCGGAGCACGTCGTGCTCCGGCAGAACCGCGGGATGCGGCGTGCCACCAAGGTCGACACGGTCGGGGCGGGCTTCGCCGGAGTGTGTGACGGCTCACTGAGCGCGGGCCGGATCCTCGACGCGATCGCACACCTGGTGCAGGAGGACCCGGTCATGCTGCGGGACCGGACTCCGGAGGCGATCCGGGTGCTGGTCGAGCAGGGCTTCCTGGAGCCCGTGGCGACCCGCGCGCCGTAGCCGGCACCGGGATGTAACCCGGGGTTCGCCCGCCGTATCCCCGGGGCTGGCAGTCTCTGCCCAGCGGGATCCGGGGGGATCCCGAGGGTGGCCCAGGGGTAAGGGGGCAGCGTGGAAAACGGTCCGGCGATCTTCGCGGCGGCCGTTCTCCCGCTGTTCGGGGCCGCTCTGCAGGCCTGGACGGGAGCGCGCGCTCCACACCGTGCGCCGGTGGCCGAGGGCGTGCGCCCCGTCGTGGTCGTACCGCCGGTTCCGCTCGTCGGCGGGGCGCCGCCGCCTCGCGGAGCGTGCTGCCGCATCCGGTTCTGACAGCGGGACGCGCGGACCGGGCCGCGGGGATTCCGGCGGCGAAAGCCGACGTCGGAGCGGGTGTGGGGGCGGGGCCGGACGGCCTCCGGAGCACCCGGCCCGGTGATCGCGAAGGGTCCGGCGCGGCATCCGGGCGGCAGAAACCGCACTTGTCGGGTTACCGTTCGAGTGGCCGTTGCGGGCTTCTGCCGTTTGACACGGGGGCGGGTTGTACCGTCACACTCCGCAGCGTCGCCGTACCGCGACCGAGTGCCGACCGGAGAGAAGAGCCAAGTTGTCCCCGACTAGCGAGACCGCAAAGGGCGGCCGCCGACTCGTCATCGTCGAGTCCCCAGCCAAGGCGAAGACGATCAAGGGCTACCTCGGCCCGGGATACGTCGTCGAGGCGAGCGTCGGGCACATCCGCGACCTCCCGAACGGCGCGGCCGAGGTTCCCGACAAGTACACCGGCGAGGTCCGCCGCCTCGGCGTGGACGTCGAGCACGACTTCCAGCCGATCTACGTCGTCAACGCCGACAAGAAGGCCCAGGTCAGGAAGCTCAAGGAGCTGCTGGCCGAGTCCGACGAACTCTTCCTCGCCACCGATGAGGACCGCGAGGGCGAAGCCATCGCGTGGCACCTGCAGGAAGTCCTCAAGCCCAAGGTCCCCGTCCACCGGATGGTCTTCCACGAGATCACCAAGGACGCGATCCGGGACGCCGTGGCCAACCCGCGCGAGCTGAACCAGCGCATGGTCGACGCCCAGGAGACCCGCCGCATCCTCGACCGCCTCTACGGCTACGAGGTCTCGCCGGTCCTGTGGAAGAAGGTCATGCCGCGGCTGTCGGCCGGGCGCGTCCAGTCGGTGGCCACCCGCCTCGTCGTCGAGCGGGAGCGCGAGCGCATCGCCTTCCGCTCCGCCGAGTACTGGGACCTGACCGGAACCTTCTCCACCGGACGCGCTGGTGACGCCTCCGACCCCTCGACCCTGGTCGCCCGCCTGAACACGGTGGACGGCAAGCGCATCGCCCAGGGCCGCGATTTCGGCTCGAACGGGCAGCTCAAGAGCGAGGTGCTGCACCTCGACGAGGCGAACGCCCGGGCGCTCGCCGCCGCGCTGGCCGACACCTCGTTCGCCGTCCGGTCGGTCGAGTCCAAGCCGTACCGCCGTTCCCCGTACGCCCCCTTCCGTACGACGACGCTCCAGCAGGAGGCCTCGCGCAAGCTGGGCTTCGGTGCGAAGGCGACGATGCAGGTGGCGCAGAAGCTGTACGAGAACGGCTTCATCACCTACATGCGTACGGACTCCACCACGCTGTCCGACACCGCCGTGGTGGCGGCCCGGGCGCAGGTCACGCAGCTCTACGGGGCCGACTACCTGCCGGAGAAGCCGCGCGTCTACGCCGCCAAGGTCAAGAACGCGCAGGAGGCGCACGAGGCGATCCGGCCTTCGGGTGATCGTTTCCGCACTCCGGCCGAGACGGGTCTGACCGGCGACCAGTTCCGCCTGTACGAGCTGATCTGGAAGCGGACCGTCGCCTCCCAGATGAAGGACGCGGTCGGCAACAGCGTCACCGTGAAGATCGGCGGGGTCGCCTCGGACGGGCGTGACGCCGAGTTCACCGCCTCGGGCAAGACGATCACCTTCCACGGCTTCATGAAGGCGTACGTCGAGGGCGCGGACGACCCGAACGCCGAGCTCGACGACCGCGAGAAGCGGCTGCCCCAGGTCGCGGAGGGCGACGCGCTCGCCGCCGAGGAGATCACGGCGGACGGGCACTCGACCAAGCCGCCGGCCCGCTACACCGAGGCCTCGCTGGTCAAGGAGCTCGAAGAGCGCGAGATCGGCCGCCCGTCGACGTACGCCTCGATCATCGGCACGATCCTCGACCGCGGGTACGTCTTCAAGAAGGGCACGGCGCTCGTGCCGTCCTTCCTGTCGTTCGCCGTGGTGAACCTGCTGGAGAAGCACTTCGGCCGGCTCGTCGACTACGACTTCACCGCGAAGATGGAGGACGACCTCGACCGCATCGCGCGGGGCGAGGCCCAGTCCGTGCCGTGGCTGAAGCGGTTCTACTTCGGCGCGGAGGACGCCACGGCGCCCGTCCCGGCCGACGGTGACGCCCTCGGAGGTCTGAAGGAGCTGGTCACGGACCTGGGCGCGATCGACGCCCGGGAGATCTCCTCCTTCCCGGTCGGCGAGGGCATCGTGCTGCGGGTCGGCCGCTACGGGCCGTACGTGGAGCGGGGCGAGAAGGACGCGGAGGGCCACCAGCGGGCCGACGTACCGGACGACATGGCTCCGGACGAGCTGACGGTCGAGTACGCGGAGGAGCTGTTCGCGAAGCCGAGCGGCGAGTTCGAGCTCGGCAAGGACCCGGTCAGCGGGAACGAGATCGTCGCCAAGGACGGTCGCTACGGGCCGTACGTGACGGAGATCCTGCCCGAGGGCACGCCGAAGACGGGCAAGAACGCGGTCAAGCCGCGGACGGCCTCGCTCTTCAAGTCGATGTCCCTGGACACGGTCACACTCGACGACGCGCTGAAGCTGATGTCGCTGCCGCGGGTGGTCGGCGTGGACGCGGAGGGCGTGGAGGTCACGGCCCAGAACGGCCGCTACGGCCCGTACCTGAAGAAGGGCACGGACTCGCGGTCGCTGGAGACCGAGGACCAGCTCTTCTCGATCACGCTGGACGAGGCCCTGGCGATCTACGCGCAGCCGAAGCAGCGGGGCCGCGCGGCGGCCAAGCCGCCGCTGAAGGAACTGGGCACGGACCCGGTGAGCGAGAAGCCGGTGGTGGTCAAGGACGGCCGCTTCGGGCCGTACGTGACGGACGGCGAGACGAACGCGACGCTGCGGCGGGACGACGACGTCGAGACGATCACGCCGGAACGGGGCTACGAGCTGCTCGCGGAGAAGCGGGCGAAGGGCCCGGCCAAGAAGGTGGCGAAGAAGGCTCCCGCCAAGAAGGCCCCGGCGAAGAAGGCGACGGCGACGAAGACCGCTGCCGCGAAGAAGACGACGGCGGCCAAGAAGACCACCGCCAAGAAGACGACGGCGAAGAAGGCGACGGCCGCCCCGGCGGACGAGTAACCTCCAGCCGCCCTGCCCCGCCCCGCCCGACGCCATCCGGCCCCGCCGCGCCTCATCCAGCCTCCGGCGTTTTGAGGCGCGGGGCGCGGGGCGGCGCCGCTGTGAGGGTGCCGCACCTCATTCAGCCTCGCCGGCGTTCGGGGCGCGGGGGTTCGGGGGAGCCCCCCGTAGGGCGCCGCACCTCATTCAGCCTCGCCGGCGTTCGGGGCGCGGGGGTTCGGGGGAGCCCCCCGTAGGGCGCCGCACCACATTCAGCCTCGCCGGCGTTTGAGGCGCGGGGGTTCGGGGGAGCCCCGTAGGGCGCCGCACCTCATTCAGCCTCGCCGGCGTTTGAGGCGCGGGGGTTCGGGGGCAGCGCCCCCGCAACGGCGCCGCACCTTCGGCTCCCGTCCGGGCCGGGCGCGGGGGGCCCGGGGCCGGCCCCGGGGCGGTGGGTCCGGGGTCACACTCGGGCTTGTCCACAGGCCTCCGCACCCGCCAAGCGCAGCGGATAGGCTGGGCGGATGACGCGAGCCGAGCAGCCAACGGTCGTGACCGCCCCGGCGAACCCCACCTACGACGAAGCCCTAGCCGCGGATTCCCGCGAGCGGGCGGTGCGCGCACTGCTGCGCACCCCCAGGCTGCGCCGGCTGTGGAGTGCCCACCTGGTGAGCGGCATCGGCGACGCCCTCGCCCTGCTGGTGCTGGTGCTGCTGGCCCTCCAGGCAGCGGCTTCGGAAGGCGCCTTCGGCGGCGGGTACCGCGGCGCGGCCCTCGCCGTCGCCGCCGTCTTCGGGGTCCGGATCCTCGCCACCCTGCTCTTCGGCGCGGTCCTCCTGGGCCCGCTGGCCGGGCTCGTCGGCTCGGGCGGCAAGCTGGACCGCCGCTGGACGATGATCGGCGCCGACGGAGTGCGTCTCGGGCTCTTCGTCGTCGCCCCGTTGTGGCTCGACTGGATTCCGGCCCACGCGCTCACCGCGTTGCTGGCCACCGTCTTCGTCTCCGGCGCCGCGGAGCGGCTGTGGACGCTCGCCAAGGAGAGCGCGGCTCCCGCCCTGCTGCCGGCGCCGCCGCCGGAGGGGGCGACCGTACGACCGCTCCCGGATCACCTGGACGCGCTGCGGCGCCTGTCCCTGCGTACGGCCTTCGCGGCGCTTCCGGTCGCTGCGGCCGCGCTGCTCGCCGCGACGCTGGTCGGCAAGGCACTCGGCCTCGGCGTGGACTGGTTCGCCGCGAACCAGGCCGCCCTCGGCTCGTACGTGGCCGCCGGCCTCTTCGCCGCGTCGGTCTCGCTGCTGCTCCCGCTGGTGCTGCCCACCGCGGCGACCCCGCGTCCCCGTTCCCCGCTGGAGGGACTGCGCGCCCCCAAGGCGGGCGACCGGCCGGACAAGGGCCGTACGGGCGCCATCCCGCTCCTGGTCCTGAGCTGCGCCGCCGTCGCCGGAGCGGTGTCCTGCGCCGTTGCCGTGGCCGTACTGCACGCCTTCGACCTGGGCGGCGGCCCGGCTGCCTTCGCGCTCTTCGTCCTCGCGCTGGTCGGCGCCGCCGCCGCCGGCATCCGCGCCACCCAGGCCGGCAAGGTGCTGCCCGCCCTGTCCCGGCGCCGGCTGCTGGCCCTCGCCATAGCGGTGACCGGGCTCGCGCTGCTGCTGACGGGCCTGGTCCCGGACACCGCGACCGTGCTGTTCCTCTCGCTGCTCGCCGGCACCGCCGCGGGCGTCGCGGCCAACACCGGCCACACGCTGCTGGACCAGGAGACCGAGGAGTTCCGCCGGGCCAGGGTCACCGAGCACCTCCAGGCGGCCGTACGGGTGGCCGTGGCGCTCGGCGCCGTCGCCGCTCCGGTCCTGGCCGCGCTGATCGGCCCGCACCGGCTGACCGGCGGCGAGGTCGTCTTCGCGCACGGCGGCGCCGCCTTCACCCTGATGCTGGTCGGCGCCCTGCTGCTGCCGGTCGCCGTGGTGGTGCTGACCAAGGCCGACGACCGCGGCGGCGTACCCCTGCGGCGGGACCTGCGCGAGGCGCTGCGCGGCGGGGAGCCCGTACAGGCGGCGTCCGCCACCGGCTTCTTCATCGCCCTGGAGGGCGGCGACGGAGCCGGCAAGTCCACCCAGGTCGAGGCGCTGGCCGACTGGATACGGAGCAAGGGCCACGAGGTCGTGGTGACACGGGAGCCGGGCGCGACCCCCGTCGGCAAGCGGCTCCGCTCGATCCTGCTCGACGTGTCCTCGGCCGGACTCTCGAACCGCGCCGAGGCCCTGCTGTACGCCGCCGACCGGGCGGAACACGTGGACACGGTGGTGCGCCCCGCCCTGGAGCGCGGCGCGGTGGTCATCTCGGACCGCTACATCGACTCCTCGGTGGCCTACCAGGGCGCCGGCCGCGACCTCTCCCCGACGGAGATCGCCCGGATCTCGCGCTGGGCGACCGACGGGCTCGTCCCGAACCTGACCGTGCTGCTCGACGTGTCGCCGGAGGCGGCGCGGGAGCGGTTCACGGAGGCGCCGGACCGGCTGGAGTCGGAGCCGGCGGAGTTCCACCAGCGGGTGCGGGCCGGGTTCCTGACGCTCGCCGCGTCCGACCCCGGTCGCTACCTGGTGGTCGACGCGGGCCAGGACCCGGACTCGGTGACCACCGTCGTACGGCACCGCCTGGACCGGATGCTTCCGCTTTCCGAGGCCGAGGTCGCCGCCCAGGCGGAGGCCCGGCGCCTCGCCGAGGAGGAAGCCCGGCGCAAGGCCGAGGAAGAGGCGGCGCGCAAGGCGGAGGAAGAGCGGCTCCGGGCAGAGGAAGAGGCCCGTAAGGCCCGCGAGGCCGAGGAAGCGCGGATCAAGGCCGAGGCGGAGGCCGCCCGCAGGGCGCAGGAGGAGCGGCTGCGCGCCGAGGAGGAGGCCCGGGCCCGGGCCGAGGCCGAGCGGCTGCGGCTGGAGGCCGAGGAGAGGGCGCGCGCGGCGGAGCAGGAGCGGCTGCGCCGGCAGGCCGAGGAGGAGGCCCGGCTGCGTGCCGAGGCCGAGGCGCGGCGGCTGGAGAAGCAGCGGCGGGCCGAGGAGGCCCTGCTGAAGGCCGAAGAGGCACGCCGGCTGATGGAGGCCGCGTCGGCCGAGGCGGCGGCGAAGGCTGCGGCTGCGGCTGCTGCCCAGGCTGCCGAGGCTGCGGAGGCTGTGGCGGCTCCCAAGGTCGGTATGACGAAGGACCCGCACCCGGACGACGCGGTGACGGTGGAGACCCCGATGGTCACGTCGGACAAGCGGGTCGTCCAGCCGGACGACGTCACCCAGACCGTCCCGGTGCCGAAGGTCGAACCGGCGTCCGCGGCGGAGACCACGGTGCTGCCGCCGGTCCGCCCGGGGGACGAGACCGCGGTGCTGCCGCCCGTACGCCCGGACGCGCCGCGGCAGGGCAGCGGTCAGGCAGGTCCGCACGGCAGTGGAAGTGGCACTGGCAGTGGAAGTGGCACTGGCAGTGGCACTGGCAGTGGCACTGGCAGGGGCACTGGGAGCGGCGCCGCTCGGGCCCGGTCCGCCTCGCGGCCGACGGCCCAGCGCCCCGAGGAGGACCCGGCCGACCGGGTGCCGTCGGGCATCTTCCGGGACTCCGGCAACGGCAACGACCGGACGCGGGAGCTCCCCGTCCTCGGCGAGGACGGCCGACCGCGCCGCGCCCGCTCGGACTGGGCCGAGGAGACCCCGCTGGACGATCTGCCGACGCTGGCGGACGAGCTGCTCGGCCGCCACCGGGACGACGAGGACGGCGACGAGGGCGGGCGCGGACCGCGCCGCCGCCGCTGACCCGGCGGTCGCGCGAGAGCCGGCCGAGCGGGACCGGATTGTCAGTGGCGCCCGCCACAATGGGTGCACGGAGAGTGAAAGGTGGTGGGCGGGATGCCCGTATGGGACGACCTGGTTGGACAGGAGCGGGTCCAGACGCAGCTGGCCGCCGCCGCCCGCGATGCCGATGCGCTGGTCACGGCCGTCACCGACGGGACCGCGCCGCCCCCGGCATCGAAGATGACCCACGCCTGGCTGTTCACCGGACCGCCCGGCTCCGGGCGGGCCACCGCCGCCCGGGCCTTCGCGGCCGCCCTCCAGTGCACCAGCCCGGACCGTGCCCTCGGTGGTGAGCCGGGCTGCGGTTTCTGCGACGGCTGCCACACCACCGTGGTCGGCACGCACTCCGATGTGGAGATCGTCCGCACCGATCTGCTGTCGATCGGCGTGAAGGAGACCCGCGATCTGGTCCGCCGGGCGCAGCTGTCCCCTGCGGTCGGCCGCTGGCAGGTCATCGTCCTGGAGGACGCCGACCGGCTCACCGAGGGCGCCGGGAATGTGCTCCTCAAGGCGGTGGAGGAGCCCGCTCCGCGGACGGTGTGGCTGCTGTGCGCGCCCTCGCTGGAGGACGTGCTGCCCACGATCCGCTCCCGTTGCCGGCACCTGACCCTGCGCACACCGCCCGTCGGGGCCGTCGCCGACGTGCTGGTCCGGCGTGACGGCATCGAGCCCGCCGTTGCCGCGGCCGTCGCCCGGGCGACCCAGGGGCACATCGGCAGGGCCCGCCGGCTCGCCACGGACGAGTCCGCCCGCGCCCGCCGGGCCGCCGTCCTGAAGCTTCCGCTGCGCGTCGACGACGTGGGCGGCTGCCTCAAGGCCGCGCAGGAGCTGGTCGACGCCGCCGCGGAGGACGCGAAGCAGGTCGCCGAGGAGGTCGACACCAAGGAGACCGAGGAGCTGCGGGCCGCGCTCGGCGCCGGAGCGGGCACGGGCAGCCGGATGCCGCGTGGCACGGCGGGCGTGATGAAGGAGCTGGAGGACCGGCAGAAGCGGCGCCGCACCCGTACCCAGCGCGACACCCTCGACCTGGCGCTGACCGACCTCACCGGCTTCTACCGGGACGTCCTGGCCCTACAGCTCGGCTCATCCGTGGCCATCGCCAATGAGGAGATACGGCCCGACCTCGACCGGATCGCCCGGGCCTCGGGCCCCGAGCGGACCCTGCGCCGGATCGAGGCGATCATCGCCTGCCGGGACGCCCTCGACCGCAATGTGGCGCCGCTCCTCGCGGTCGAGGCGATGACGATGTCGCTGCGCGCGGGCTGAACACCCTCTGGCCGCCTGACGCCGCCTGACGCCCGCTTGACGGCCTCCAGGCCGCCTTCTGGCGGCCGTACGGGTCCACCCGTGATTGACAGGCTCACCCGTACGGGCGGACCGGCCAGCGGGGCGGGGAGGGGTTCGGCCGGTGCCGGGCCCGGCACCGGCCACGGAAGGCGCGCGGCCGTCCGGTGCAGGGACGCCTCCTCGTCCCCTCCGGCAGGCCGTACGCTCCGAGGATGGACACCAGTCGCCTGCTGCGTACCACCGGGACCGTGATCGCAACCGCGGGGCTGCTGCTCTCCGGGTGCACCTCGGGCGGGTCGGGGGGACCCCGGGCCGCCGCGTCCTCCGCCGGAGGGTCCGGTGCGCCGTCGGCGCAGCCGTCCCCCGACGCGGCCGCGCTGCGCCCGTACTACGAGCAGAAGCTGACGTGGCGGGAGTGCGGTGTCCCCGGATTCCAGTGCTCCACCATGAAGGCCCCGCTGGACTACGCGAACCCCGGCTCCGGCCAGGACGTCGACATCGCGGTGGCGCGCCGCGCGGCCACCGGTCCCGGCAAGCGGCTCGGCTCGCTCGTGGTCAACCCGGGCGGCCCGGGCGGCTCCGGCATCGGTTACCTCCAGGCGTACGCGGGCATCGGCTATCCCGCGCCGGTCCGGGCCCGGTACGACATGGTCTCCTTCGACCCGCGCGGGGTGGAACGCAGCAGCCCCGTCGAGTGCCTGACCGGCCCGGCCATGGACAAGTACACGCAGGTGGACCAGACGCCGGACGACCAGGCCGAGCGGGCGCTGCTGGTGGCCGCCTTCAAGGAGTTCGCGGCCGGCTGCCGGACGCGCTCGCAGCGGGTACTGCCGCACGTCTCCACCGTCGACGCCGCCCGGGACCTGGATCTGCTGCGCGCCGTGCTCGGCGACAAGAAGCTCACGTACGTCGGGGCCTCGTACGGCACCTTCCTGGGGGCGACCTACGCGGACCTCTTCCCGGACCGGGTCGGCCGGCTGGTCCTGGACGGCGCGATGGACCCGGCCCGGCCCGCGCTCGATCTGAACCGGGACCAGACGGCCGGCTTCGAGACGGCCTTCACCGCCTTCGCCAAGGACTGCGCGAAGCAGCCCGACTGCCCGCTCGGCACGGGCGGCCCGGACAAGGTGGCGGCGCGCCTGAAGGAGTTCTTCCGCAAGGTCGACGCCCAGCCGGTGCCCACCGGGGACCCGGCCCGCCCCTTGGGCGAGTCCCTCGCGACGACCGGGGTGATCGCGGCGCTGTACGACGAGAGCGCCTGGCCGCAGCTGCGCGAGGCGCTCGCCGAGGCGCTGGACGGCGACGGAGCGAGCCTGCTGACCCTGGCCGACAGCTACTACGAGCGCGAGGCGGACGGCGAGTACGCCAACCTGATGTTCGCGAACGCCGCCGTCAACTGCCTCGACCAGCCCCCGGCCTTCAGCGGCCCGGAGGCGGTCCAAGCCGCCCTGCCCTCCTTCGAGAAGGCTTCCCCGGTCTTCGGCGCGGGCCTGGCCTGGGCCTCGCTGAACTGCACGTACTGGCCGGTGAAGGCCAAGGGCAAGGCGAAGCCGCTGACCGCGAAGGGCGCCCCGCCGATCGTGGTCGTGGGGACCACCCGCGACCCGGCGACCCCGTACAAGTGGGCCAAGGCGCTGGCGAGCCAGCTCGAATCGGGCACCCTCCTCACCTACGACGGCGACGGCCACACGGCGTACGGGCGCGGCAGCGACTGCATCGACACCTCGATCAACCGCTACCTGCTGGAGGGCAGGGCGCCGGAGGACGGGAAGAAGTGCTGAGGCCGGGGGAGTGCTGAGGCCGGCGGCGCCGCGAACGGTTTGCCCGCGGTGCGCCGCGCACGATGACATGCGCCCATGAGCAGAATGGCGGAGATCATCGTGCTGGCGCGGTAGAACCAGCGGTCCGGGGTGCTGAGGGACCTGGAGGCGCTGCCCTGGAACTCGCCGGAGTCCGTGCAGGCCATGGTCCACGACGAGGACGACGACTGCTTCGGGCTGTGGATGTTCCGGGACGGCGCGCTGGTGCAGGTGGAGATTCCGGGCACGCGGCGGATCCATACGCCGCCGCCTTCGTGGTGGGGCGATGACCCGCGTCCCGGCGTCCTGGTCCGCACCGACCCGGACGGGAACGTGCCCGGGCACTGGCCCGAACACTCGCCCGAGCACGTGCAGGACCCACGGCTGTCCTGGTAGCTAGTGCCCCGATCCCGTGGCCTTGAAGGAGCCGGGCACCATCCACACCACGAGCACCAGTACCAGGGCCGCGATGCCGATCGACACGTACGAGGTCGTGGTCAGGGCGCTGTCGAAGGCGTCCCGGGCCCGTTCCAGCAGCCCGGCGGCCTCGGTGGCCTCGGCGGGCGGCAGGCTTTCGGCGTATTCCTTCGCCCCGCCGATCGACTCGGCCGCCTGGGTCGGCGTACCGGCCATGTGACCGGCGTACGCCGCCCCGTGGACGGAACCGAGGAGGGCGACACCGAGGCCGACCCCGAGCTCGTACGAGGTCTCGGAGACGGCGCCGGCCTGCCCGGCCCGCTCCGCCGGGACCGCCGAGACCAGCACGGAGGCGGCGGTGGTGACGGCGAGGCCGTCGCTGAAGCCGAGGGTGACCAGAAAGACGGCGATGTAGGCGTACGAGGTCGGCTGCGGGGCCAGGGCCAGCAGGATGAATCCGGCCACCAGCCCGGCCAGGCCGACGGCCATGCAGGCCCGTACGCCGATCCGGTGCATCAGCGTCGGCGTCAGCAGCGAGCTGGCGAGCATGGCGAGGGCGGTGGGGAGCGTGCGCAGGCCGGCTTCGAAGGGGGAGTAGCCGTGGACGTACTGGAGCCACAGGGAGACCAGGAACAGCGCGGCTCCGGCGGCCAGCATGGCCATGAGGGTCACGAGCGCGGCGGCGGTGAAGGGCCGGCTCCGGAAGAGCCGTATGTCGAGGAGCGGGTCCTTCAGCCGCAGCTGCCGGCGGACGAACCAGGCGAGCAGCCCGGCCCCGGCCGTGAGGATGAACACGTCCTGCGCCGCGAGGGTTCCCTTCGCCACGTGCTTGATGCCCCAGGCGAGGGCGACGATGCCGGCGACGGACAGCAGGGCGCTGAGTACGTCGAGGGCGTGCTGGCCGGCGTCCTTGAACTCGGGCAGCAGCCACAGACCTGCGGCGACGGTCACGACCACCACGGGCACGTTGACCCAGAAGGCGGCGGCCCAGCCGTAGCGCTCGACCAGCAGCCCGCCGATGAGCGGCCCGATCGCGGCCCCCGCACCGGCGACGGCGGCCCAGATCCCGATGGCGAGGGCCCGCTCGTGGGCGTCGGTGAAGATGTTCCGGATGAGCGAGAGCGTGGACGGCATGACCATGGCCCCGCCGACGCCGAGGAGCACGCGCCCGGCGATGAGCTGCGTCGAGCTCCCGGCGGTGGCGGCCAGCACGGAGGCCACGCCGAAGAGCACGAAGCCGATCAGGAACAGCTTCCGGCGCCCCAGCCGGTCACTGACGGCACCGGTGGTGACGAGGAGCCCGCCGAGGACCAGCCCGTAGATGTCGATGATCCACAACTGCTGCACGGCGCTGGGCCGCAGGTCGTCGATGAGCGAGGGGAGCGCCACGTTCAGGATGGTGGCGTCCATCGCCACCAGCAGCAGGCTGGAGCAGAGCACGGCGAGCATGGCCCAGCGCCGGGATCCGGGCGCGGGAGGTCTTTCCGCGGCGGGGCCTGTGGGGTTCACGGCTCGGGCCACGGGACATCCCGTCCCTTCGGGGGGCGCAGGGTGGAACGCTGTACCGGATATGGCACATCTGCCCCAGTATGTGACCCGCGTCTCACCCCTGCACAACCCGGTTCAGGGCACCCGTCCACACCCTGTAGACTTGGCGCCGCTGCTGATGAGCGCCCCCTTGAGAGGGAACACTTGTCGGACCAGCGGTGCCGCCTTAGCTCAGTTGGCCAGAGCAACGCACTCGTAATGCGTAGGTCTCGGGTTCGAATCCCGAAGGCGGCTCTGTAGAAGCCCCAGGACTCACTCGCCGTGACCTGGGGCTTTTGCTATTTCCGGGGTCAGTCGGCGCATGCAGCGGCCGGGCCCCGAGACCCTGTGTTTGGCCGCGGTGATGGGCCGCTGAGTCTCTTCCCTTACCTGCGCACTCCTTCTTCGATGGCCCGAACGATCTGGGGCCACGGAGCGCGTAAGACGCTGAAGAGCGACCAGTAGTCGTAAGCCTCACGGGCCACGGAACTGACACCAAGGCCCACCGCTCCCGGCGTGATCGTGCCTATGACGCGCCGGGCAATGCCCCCAGCCCCATGGGATGCGGGGCAGATGCCGTTGCCAAGAAGGAGTGTGGCGGTACGGATGGCATCCAGCGTGGTCGGTGGTGCTGCACCGGCGAAGCGCCCGTAGATCAACTCCTGCCAGGGTCGCTGGGTACGCGCCCAGGCAATGCGTTCCAGTCCGGTTCCCAGATCCACGGCCAGGTAGGTCGGGTCGTCGGCGTTCCACAGCAGGACGATGTCACCAAGGTCGAGGCCGAGGTGGCGGAAGTGCAGCGTGATGCCTGCGACCTCGCGCCGGCGCCAAGGGGTGAGAGTCCCGTGGACGCTCACATGGCGTGCGTGGAAACCGAGTTGGGAGAGGACGGAGAGCCAGCCGTCGAGGATGGCGCCGTACTCGTCGAGTCGTTCTATGGGCTGGACGCGGGAGACGTTGACGAAGGAGGTCAGGAAGCCGTCGCGCAGGGCGCCCGAGGCGTCGCGTTCACCAGTGAAGCGGACGACGGGCTGGGGCAGGAAGCCGCGGCGGTACGTCTGGCGCTTGCCGTCCTTGAGGAGTGGGTCGAGAGCCTGGACTGCCGAGATGGTCAGCTCTGTGTCGCGCCCCCAGCGGAGCGGGAGACAGTCGTCGCGTGGAGCGCCGATGTCGGCGAAGGCGGTCTGCAGGCTGTGGAGGAGTTCCTTCCACGAAGGCAGCCGGCACGGCGGGCGGTAGGGGGTGCCTCGGCGCGGGTGCTGGATCTCGATGCGGGGGCCGTCGACGTTGAACTCCCAGTGTGGGCCTAATGCCGCGCGAAGCACGGTGGGTATGCGCAAGGCCAGGGCGTCACCGGTCGCACAGCTGGCCGCAGTCAGCACGATCGAGCTGCCATTGCCGAGAAGTGCCGCGCGGGGTCGAAACGGCGCAGGCCGATCTCTTGGACCTGACTGTGGTCGAGGTCCTCAGTCTGCTCGATGGCGTATGCCAGCCGACGGGCCGCCGCCTCGTCGTCCTCGTCGGGGTCGGCCACGGTGATGGCGCCGGTCTGGTCGCACAGGGCAGCTTCGGCGCAGGTTCCGGTGCGCCAGGTGAGGGCGGCCATGGGAGTACCGGCGCGGAGGGCCTCGCCGAAGACGGCGGCGCCGGCCTCCACGTAGGTGCGGGCGTACGTGTAGACGAAGACAGAGGCATCGCGGAGGGCGGCCGTCTTGGCGGGGCCGCCGAGTTCGCCGACCCACTCGACGTGGTCTGCTCCGAAGAGGCGGCCGTGGCTCTGTACGTAGTCGTGGTCGAAGACCGGGCCGACGATGCGGATCTTCCGGCCCAGGATCTGGGCGGCGCGTATGGCCAGGTGTGGCGCCTTCTCGGCGTCGATGCGGCCGAGCCAGACCAGGTCCTGTCCCGCGACGGCCGGCGGCTCCTCCTCGTTGAGGCCGAGGTGCACGGCCAGCTCGGGGATCGGCTGGTGGTCGGCGTACCGCTCGATCATCTCGGGCGAGTAGCAGTAGAGGCGGGACTGTTTGCCGTCGAAGGCGGTGGCGGTGTGCTGGAAGACCGGCGAGTGCTGGAACGTGGCGACGTCGCAGTCCAGAGCATTCCAAGTGCGGGTCCAGGCAGGCAGCGAGGGGTACTCGTGCCCCACGACCAGGAGGTCGTACCCGGCGTCGCGGAGCTCGCGCTCGGCGAGCGATCCGGCAGTGATGTCCTCCAGACGGACCGGCTTGCGGACCCAGTCGTGTTCCAGGTCCGTGAGCCAGCCCTGCCCGAGGAGGTGTACGTCGGCGCCTGCGGCCCGGGCGCCTACTGCGACCGCCCACAGCCATCGTTCGATCCCGCCGTACGCGGCGGGTGGAAAGGCGTAGCTACCAGGGAAGTCGCAGACGCCGACGAGCACTTATGCCTCCGGTGTTCCGTCCGCCGAGATACGGCGGAAGCCGAGGTACGGGAAGAGAGATTCGGGAAGGACGAGGGAGCCGTCCTGCTGCTGGCACTGTTCGAGGAGCGCGGCCAGGGTGCGGCCGATGGGCAGGCCTGAGCCGTTGAGGGTGGCGACGAGCTTGGGCTTGCCGTCCTCGCCTCGGGTGCGGATGTTCGCGCGGCGGGCCTGGAAGGTGCCGAAGTTCGAGATCGACGAGATCTCGCGGTACGTGTTCTGGCTCGGGATCCAAACCTCGATGTCGTAGGTGAGCTGGGCGGAGAAGCCCGTGTCACCGGCTGCCAGCTTGACGACGCGGTACGCGAGGCCGAGCTCCTTCAGGCACGCCTCGGCGTGGCCGACCATCGTCTCCAGCGTGGCGTCCGCGTCCGCGGGGTCGACCATCTGGACGATCTCGACCTTGGCGAACTGGTGCTGGCGGATCAGACCGCGGGTGTCGCGACCGTACGAGCCCGCCTCGGACCGGAAGCACGGCGTGTGCGCGGTCAGGGCCAGCGGCAGGTCGGCCGGCGGGATGATCTCGTCGGCGTAGAGGTTGGTCAGCGGTACCTCGGCTGTCGGGATGAGGAACAGTTCACGGTCGGCGACGCCGGTCTTGAACAGGTCCTCCTCGAACTTCGGCAGCTGTCCGGTGCCGGTCATCGTCTTGCGGGTGACCAGGTAGGGGACCGCGTGCTCGACGTACCCGTGGCGGCGGGTGTGGATGTCGAGGAAGAGCGTCGCGAGGGCGCGCTCCAGGGCGGCGCCCGCCCCGCGGGAGACGACGAACCGGGGGCCGGACAGCTTCGTCGCCCGGGCGAAGTCGAGCATGCCGGTGCTCTCGCCGAGGTCGACGTGGTCCTTCGGTTCGAAGGAGAAGGCCGGCGGGGTGCCGACGCGCCGGACCTCGACCGCAAACTCTTCCGAGTCGCCGTCGGGGGCCGCGTCGTCGGGCAGGTTCGGGATGGTCAGGAGGAGCCCGCTCAGCTCCTGCTGGACCTGCTCCTGCTCGGTCTCGATGTCCCGGATCTGGTCCTTCAGCTCGCGGGCGCGCTCCTTCAGCTTGGAGATGTCGCCGCCCTGCTTGGCCGTCTGCTGGACTTCGCTCGCGACCCGCTTCGCCTCCGCCCGCAGCTCGTCGGCTGAGCGGATGCTCTGGTTGCGCCGGGACTGGAGGTCTTCCAGCCGGGACAGGTCCAGGGAGTAACCGCGACGAGCGAGCCGACGGACTGCTTCGGCACCCATTTCAATCAGGGCGCGGGCGTCATGCATGAGGAAGATCCTTTTTATCCAGCGAGTGGGATGGGGATACCGCATCGACGTTAGCAACCGTCGACCCCTCGCTGATCCGCAATATCGCCGCGTCACTGGCGCCAGTGACCTCCCGGCATGCACCCGAATCGAGATCGTCCAGGAGTGCGGTGATCAGAATGGGCAGCTCGTCATCGGGAATGGCGACCGGCTCGACGTACGGGGCCTCGGGGAAGAACAGCGGCATGGCCTCTCCCTCCGCGCGGTCGCGGTACCAGAGGAGGACCGAGACCAGCAGGCCGTGCCCGACGAGGACCCGGGGCCCAGGGCGCTCCAGAGCCCCGAGCACTCCGACGAGCATCCGACGGATACCATCGCGCTGAGACTCGGAAGCGCCGGGTGGGCGCTCGCCGGAGCCGTGCGTGTCGAGCCAGACGGCGTATTCGAGGAAGGGGCTGTTCTCGAATTCCCCGTAGTCGAGTTCGTTCAGCCGGGCGTCGACCACGAGCCCGGCGGACGGCACGCCCATCAGCAGCGAGGTGGTCTGGCGAGCCCGCGGGAATTCGCTGGTCAGCCAGGTGGCCACCGAGTGCAGGGGAAATGTGGTCCAGGCGCGGCGCAGGGAGTGCCGGCCTTCCTCGTTCAGGTGGATGTGCTTGGTCGGGTCGCCGTTGACCAGGTAGCGCTTGCTGTAGTTCGTCTGGCCGTGGCGAAGGACGTACGTCGTCATCGGCCGCTCCCTGCTCCGGTAGCCATCAGATCGGATAGGACCGCGGCGATCTTCGGTTCCGCGGGATCGCGGATCTCCCTGTAGTAGAGGAGGCCATCGACAGCGAGGGCCCTGCACCACGGCAGGATCTCCAGTACGGGGATGCGAGAGATGCGAGCCGCAGCGGCCAACCGATCGGCCATCCCCCGTTCGAGGTCGTAATAGACGCTCCAGAAAGCCCAGTCGAAGACTGCGTCACCCTCCACAGGGTGTGGATCGATCGGGTGCGGTTGCCGCCGTGCGTCAAAGATGACGTTCTCCGCGTACAGGTCCGCGTGCAAGACCGTCGTCCGGGCGGGGGCTTGACTCAGGCCGGCGAGCCCGTGACACGCCTCCTGTACGAGTCCTTCATGGGTACCGAGGTCGAGCCCCCGTGCTCGTTGGTGGATGCGAGGCAGGACAACCTCGTGCAAGTAGTCAGTCAGCATGGGCACGCCCGATCCGGGCCTTCGGCGGCCAACGGTATGGAGCCTGTGGATCGCGGCGGCCACCGATTGCGTCTCCCGTGCGGGACGATCCGCGCCCCCGGGCCGTCCGCCGACCAGCTCCAGGGCCGCCACTGAGAGGTCATCCGCCGATTCGGCTACTTTCGCGGTCGGGCCGCCGGCCCAGACCCGTAACGCGGTGATCTCGTGGCGGTAGCGGACGGGGTCGACCCAGGCCTTCAGAACCAGCTGGTTCCCGTCGGGTGCCACGGCGAGCGCGACCGCCGAGGCGTGCCCGGCATCGTGGTAGCCCCTCAGCGAGAGGTCCCACCGCTTCGCCGCCTCGGCCAGGAGGCCCGGGGCGCCCTCCAGCCACTCCTGGACCGACGGGCCGTAGTGCGTGAGCAGCCGCTCCCGACACCCCGAGGGCACATCTCCGAGCGTCTGCGTCGCCATCAGCTCAGCACGATCCCGTCGGAGACCAGCTCGTCCGTGAGGGCCGGGAAGCTCTCCAGTGCCTCGGCCACGAGCGCCTGGACCTTGTCGGTCTCGACGTCCGGGGAGGACAGCCGGACCAGAATCCGCCACGGCTGGTCGAGGCGCTGGCCAGTGGTGCTGACCAGGTGCACCTCCGCGTGCCCGTCGGTGGCCTCGTGCAGCCGCTCGGCCAGGCGCTGGGCGGCGATGTTGTAGAGCTTGCCGACGTGGTAGACGGGGTTCTTGCCGTTGGCGCCCTCCAGGTTCATCGGCCGCAGCGGTGTGATCAGCCCGTTGACCCGGTTGCCGCGGCCGACGACGCCCTCGTCACCTGACTCGATCGAGCTGCCGGTGTACGTCAGGTACAGCTCGTCCTTCTCCGGGACGTCGCGGGCGTTGAGCCTGAAACGGGCCTGTGCACCGGGGAGGCGGCGGCCGGCCATGCGGTAGCACTCGGCGACGACGGTCTCGGCGTTGCGGACGTACTCGGCTCGGCTGCCGACGTGTCGCGACTTCTGCGGGACGCACAGGACGACGTCGGCCTGGTCCCCGTCCCAGTAGCCCATCAGCTTGACGTCGGAGCCGCACCAGGCGTGGGAGAGGGTGAAGTCGCTCTCACCGGAGAAGTGGTTCACCAGCTCGCGGACGAACGACTCGAAGGCGTTCTCCGGGGCCCAGCCGGTGCCGAGCGAGGTGTCGTTCGAGAGTCGCACCCGCCGCTCGCGCAGGTCGTCGATGGAGCGCGGGTTGAACCAGCGGGTACGGTCCGGCACCGCGTCGCCCGTGAGGACCGCGCCGGGGCTGGAGTTGCTGGTGATGTTGAACGTGATGTCGAGGTGGTCCGACACTTCCGGGAGCCGCTCGGCGAAGAACGCCCTGACCTCGGCCTCGACGATCTCCTCAACGGGGATCGTCTCGCCTCCGCACATGGGCGCCGCCCGCCCGTTGACCAAGACACGGACCGGGGCCGTCATCCGACCAGCGCCGTAGCGGACCTCGCTGGCCCCGCCGAGGAGGGCGAGCTTGTCGAAGTTGTGGTGCAGCACGGCGCCGAAGCGCTGGACCGTGTAGTGGCTGTAAGCGCGGGACAGCCGCTCGGCGAGGTGGTCGGCCAGGGTGTCGGGGTGGCCGAGTCCCTTCCGCTCCACGATGGTCGTCGCGTCGGGCTCGGCGGTGCCCGTCTCGATGGACAGGAAACCGCCCTCAGTCGTGATGGTTTTGTGCATGACAAACTCCGATCTCTCTGCCTGAAGAAGACGGGTGGGACGGATGAGCGTCGTTAGCCAAAGCCGGGTGATGCAGATTGAGTTGCCCGCATTTCCCAGCGGCGTTCTCGGTCTGTTGCGACAGTAGCCAGGGCACCCTGCGACACCCCGGAAAATCCTTCCGGGGTCCACTTCGGCCACGAGGTGATGATCAGGACATGCGAGGGATGACAGAGAACCTGACCATCGGGGAGCGCGTTGCCTGGTACCGGCGGCGGCGCGGCCTCTCCCAAGAGGTCCTGGCCGGCCTGGTCGGCCGCACCACGGACTGGCTGAGCAAGGCGGAGAACAACCGGATCGAGCTTGATCGCCTTTCGGTGATCACCTCACTCGCCGACGCCCTCGACGTCTCCCTCGGAGATCTACTCGCCGAGCCGACTCTCATGGAGTGGTCGGCCGACAGCGGCCACCGCACAGTCCCCGCACTACGCGAAGCGCTGATGGACTACAAGCAGCTCACGCCCCTGCTGGGACCTGCACCCGATGACGAACCACCTGCTCTACAGGACCTTCGAGCCAACGTGGGCGACGTCCTCGACGCCTACCAGGCGTCCCGCTACGGCTTCGCCACCCGACGTCTCCCCCTCGTCCTGGCCGACGCACTCGCCGCATCCCGCGCCTACTCGGGCCACGAGGGGGAGGAGGCTCATGCTCTGCTCGCCTTGGCCTACCACGGCGCAGCCATGGTGCTGGGCAAAGTCGGAGAGTCCGAACTGGCATGGATCGCCGCTGACCGCGGTCTGGCAGCCGCGCAGCACAGCGACCGAAGCGAGGTCACAGGTTCGTTGTTTCGGGCGGTCACGCACTGCCTCCTGGCCACCGGCCGCTTCACGGCAGCGGTCCAGCTCGTGAACGACGCGGCAGCCGTCATGCAGCCGGATCTGGGCACCGCAAACGACGAGTATCTCTCGGTGTACGGCACGCTGTTCCTCACCGGGGCGATGGCCGCCGCACGAGCAGAGGATCGGGCAGCTACGCAGACCTTCCTCCGAGAAGCCGACGAGACCGCGCAGCGACTCGGCGACGATGCCAACCACATGTGGACAGCCTTCGGTCCGACGAACGTGGCGATCCATTGCGTGGCCACCGCCGGCGAACTCGGCGATATTCAGATCGCCGCGGACCTCGGCGCGCGCATTGACACCAGCGGCATGCCAGTGGAACGGCGTGTGCGGCACAGTCTCGAAGTCGCCAGGGCGCTGAGTGCCTGGAACCGGACCGACGAAGCCCTGGCCGTCCTACTGGAAGCCGAACAGGCCGCCCCCGAACAGGTCCGCCACCACTACATGAGCCGAGAGCTGGTCATCGGCTGGATACGCGGTACCAGAGGTCGGCCGTCCCATCCAGTGGCCGACCTGGCCCGCAGGCTCCGCATCATCGCTGGCGGCTAGAGTCGAATTCGTGAGCGAGAACGAGCATGAAGCGAAGATGGCCCACCCCCGCATGGCGGCTGGCGCTCTCTTCTTCGACGAAGCTGATCGAGTCCTCCTCGTCGAGCCGTCGTACAAGGACTACCGAGACCTGCCCGGCGGATACGTTGAACAGGGGGAGTCGCCCCGACAGGCCTGTGTGCGCGAAGTCCACGAGGAACTGGGCATCAAGCCCCACATCGGCCGCCTCCTCGTCGTCGACTGGGCGCCGAACCCGGGAGAGGGGGACAAGGTCCTCTACCTCTTCGACGGCGGACGTCTAAGCGCAGACCACCGCCAACAGATCGCACTCCAACCGGACGAGCTCCGCGGCTACGACTTCCACGGCGCCGAGCAGGTGCCAGACCTCACCATCCCCCGCCTCGCGCGCCGAATCGCCGCTGGCATCCAGGCCCGAACGAACGGCCTGACCGCCTACCTGGAACACGGGGAGTCGCCCGAAACAGGCGCCTGAACCCACCTGCGCTTCGGGGACCTCGCCGGGCAGGCAGCCGATATCCGGGCACGAGGGGAAATCGTCGGCGACACCTCGCCCTCAAGATCCGCTCCTCCCTCACGTACTACCGGCCCTTGCTGATCGAGGCCGACTGCGAGATGAGACTGCACGACACCATGATCCGCATGTCGTTGTTCCGCTACGACGACAACCTGGTGAATTCGCACGTCTGGGGCCAGCGGGCCAGCGCCGCCCCCCTCTCATCCACGCCGCGCCCGACCCACTGGCCGCCGCCTTCACCGGTGCAGACCACGACGGCGGCCCCCGCCCATTCCTGCTCGTGCAGGGAATGAGTGCCTACACCCAGTCCGGAGTCGTCGGCCACCCCTCATACGCCAGCGCAGAGATAGGTCATGCAGTGCCGGAGCTCTTGAAGGAGAGTTTCGCAGCGCACCTTAAGGCGCTGAGCGAAGATCGTTAATAAGATCATGGCCGACCCCGTAGATCCACCTGGGCCCTGACTCGGCAGACTGGCCGCCGCTGTCAGCGGGGGCCGGTACGGTGGCTGTCGGTGTTGTAGATCCGTGACTCACGTCGCGGACCGGTCAAATTGCAAGGGGAGTGGTCGCAGGTGGCGAGTGGGCGCCTGACCCTGTCGTGGGTCGGCAGGGATGAGGCCCTGCGAAATACGGCGGACGGCGGATATGAGTGGGTTTCTCGCCAGGACCCCCGTGTCACGGAGGTACGCCTCCTGCAGGAGACCGGCAAAACCGGCGAGGTTGAAGGGACAGCAGCAGACAACCTGCTCATCCATGGCGACAGCTATGACGCCCTGCATGCTCTTGCCCGTAACCCAGAGTACGGCGAGCACTACCGCGGCAAGGTCAAGCTCGTCTACATCGACCCGCCCTTCAACACCGGCCAGGCATTCCAGCACTACGACGATGCTCTTGAGCACTCTGTCTGGCTCACGATGATGCGCGACCGGTTGCTCCTCATTCGGGACCTTTTGGCTCCTGGTGGATCAGTCTGGGTGCATCTCGACGACGCAGAGATGGCTTACTGCCGCGTTCTGATGGATGAGATTTTCGGGCGCGGGAACTTCGTTGGCACAGTGGTCTGGCAGAAGATCCACGCCCGAAACAACTCCGCCCAGCACCTGTCCGCAGTCCACGACTACCTTCTCGTCTATGCCCGCTCCAAGAGTGATCTGGTACTCAACCGGATCGACCGTACTGAGCTGAGCGACCAGGAGTTCTGGAACCCTGACGAGGATCCTCGTGGGCCTTGGCGCAGGTCGGACCTCACCGCCTCTCACTCGTACGAGGACGGACGCTATGAGGTAGTTGGTCCACACGGGGATGTGTTCTCCCCGCGGGGAAACCGCTGGTGGTCGTGCTCGCGCGAAACGTTCGAAGCCCTACGCGCGGACGATCGGCTGTGGTGGGGGAAGACGGGACGCACCTTCCCGTTCCGGAAGCGGTTCCAGTCGGAGTTGGGCGGCCTCGTACCTACTACCTTCTGGACCCATGACGAGGTAGGCGACAACCGCCAGGCAAAGGGCGAGGTGACGCGCCTTTTCGACCGGTCGCGGATCTTCTCAACCCCCAAGCCCGAAGCGCTCTTGAAGCGGGTGATCCAGATTGCCAGCGAGCCGGGTGACATCGTCGTCGATGTGTTCGCCGGCTCAGGCACTACCGCGGCGGTAGCGCACAAGATGGGTCGCCGCTGGGTCACTGCCGAACTGCTCGAAGAGACGGCGAATACCTTCACTCGTCCACGCCTGGAGAAGGTCGTCTCCGGCGATGACCCCGGTGGAGTTACCAAGGTTGTCGGTTGGGAGGGCGGCGGCGGCTTCAGAAGCCTGCAGGTGGCGCCGTCCGCGTTCGAGATCGTAGACGGCCGCGTCTTTCTCGCAGACTGGGTCAAGGAAGGTGACTTTGCCGCAGTGGTAGCTGCCCAGTTGGGCTTCACCTACGAGAGCACGATTACCGGTCCGTTCTGCGGAGAGCGGGGACGGGCACGGCTGGCCGTCGTGGACGGCGTTGTGGACGAGGTCGTAGCCCGGGGCGTTCTTGGGCAACTGGATGAAGGAGAACGTGCGGTGCTCGTAGGCAGGGGCGTTACGCCCGAGGCTGTGAGTCTCGTTACCGAGCTGAGTCACGGGTCCAAGGTGCTGAAGGCTCCCCGCGACCTGGTGCGTCGTGGGAGGGCTGTGCGATGACCTGGATCAGTTATGACGCCTCGCTCGTGGAAGACATCGCCGCGAGGCTGGATCTCCGGACACCCAACACCGCGGCCATTCGGGCGGTCGCTGAGGCGATCGTGGGTGGAGACGGGCGGGAGGTGGTCTGTGACTTGGCCACGGGCGTGGGTAAGACCTACATCCTTGCTGGCCTAGTGGACTATCTGGCTACGCAGGGAGTTCGCAACATCCTGGTGGTCACCCCGGGTACGACGATCCAAGAGAAGACCGTCGCCAACTTCACCCCGGGCCATGCGAAGTATGTGGCAGGCAGCGACGTCGAGCCCTTGGTGATCACCTCTGAGAACTTCGCTCGGGGACAGGTAGGCGACGCCCTGCACGATGACACCGTCACGAAGCTGTTCGTCTTCAACGTGCAGCAGCTGATCCGGCCCAGTGACAAGACCTCGCGCAAGGTCCGCGCTCAGGACGAATTCATTGGCACCGGCCTCTACCAGCACCTCCAGCAGGTCGAAGACTTGGTAGTGATTGCTGACGAGCACCACGTCTACAGCTCGAAGGCCAAGGCGTTCAAACAGGCCATCGAGGACCTCGGCGCTCGGGCAGTGGTCGGTCTCACCGCGACCCCCGCGCCGGGCGTCAAGCCGATCTTCCAGTACTCACTGGCCGAAGCGATCGCTGATGGCTACGTGAAGATCCCTGTGATTGTCTATCGCCCGGATGGGCGCAAGGACGAGCAGACCGTCCTAGCGGATGCCTGCCACCTGCTCCGGATAAAGGATGCCGCGTGGACGGCCTGGGCGGAGACCCAGGGCAAGGCCCCTGTGCATCCGGTGCTTTTCGTCGTATGCCGCGACATCTCTGATGCCGATCGGGTCGCGAACAGGCTTACCGCCGACGACATGTTCCCAGGCGAGGGACAGGTCCTCACCATCACATCGCAGTCCAGTGACGTGGCACTTCGAGCCCTGGCGGCGGTGGAGGAACCTGATTCACCGGTGCGCGTCGTGGTGTCGGTGAACAAGCTGAAGGAAGGCTGGGACGTCAAGAACATCGGCGTCATCGTCGGCCTGCGGGCTCTCGCGTCGGAGACTCTGACGGAACAGGTCCTCGGGCGAGGTCTTCGGCTGCCCTACGGGCGTCGGGTCGGGACGCCCATGGTCGACACTGTCGACCTGGTCGCCCATGAGTCCTACCGGCAGCTGCTCGCCAACAAGGAGGCGCTGCTTCAGCAGGTCCTGCCTTCAGGTGGTGGCGACGTGGACGAGGACCGCCCACAGCCTGCTCCTACAGCTGGCCAGCCCGGCGCTGGTGGTCATCAGGAGATGCTGAACTTCACGTCCCGCCCACGTGTCATCGGTGACGACGTCGTGGACGGGTCCTTGCTGCTGCAGGTTGAGTCCATGGACGACACCATTGCCCAGGGCGAGCGGGACAAGAAGGCCGTCACCACGCTCCGGGTCAAAGTCCCCGGTGCGCCGATGATTCGTTTTCCGAGGCGGGAGCGGGAGATCCTTCCGGTCCGGTTCTCGTTCAGCTACATCGACAACGCGGCCGCGCGGGCAGAGGGCGCCGCCTACGTGCACGAATTCAAGGTGCCGCTAGCCCGCCAGGCCGTTGACGCCCAGCGGGGAATCGACGGCAAGGTCGACGTACGTGTGACAGCAGCCCAGTCTGTTGATGCGACGCAGAAGAGCATCCCGATCTCCGAGCTCCGCAACGATCTCTTCGACCGGATCTGGAACAGCGGCTACGTTGAAGAGACACTGGCCGAGTCCCGGGCCGCCGAGCGTGTCGTCCGCGAGTTCTTGGCGGGAGCCGGCGTTACCGCGGAAGACCACGACTACGTCTGGGGAGAGCTGCGAGCTCGCCAGGCTGCCAGTGCTCTCAGTAAGTTGGTCAAGGTCGCGTATGACACCCGAAAGCTTCAGCCCACTTACGCCTTCCGGCCGGTAGACGTGCCAACAGTTCCCCCGCCACCCATGCCATCGAACGTCGTCAGCAAGTGGGCGAAGTTCCGCAAAGACCTCTGGTACGACGGCTGGGAGCACTCGGTCGAACCGGTCGCCTCCTTCGATGCGGGCAGCACCGAGTACGCCCTGGCGCACCTGTTTGATGGAAGCCCCAGTGTTCAGTGGTGGCTGCGCAACTACGATCCAGGCCCCATCTGGATAGAGCGGGACAACGGGAAGAAGTACTACCCGGACTTCATCGTCCTGGACGCAGAGGGCACCTACTGGGTCGTGGAGGGCAAGGCCAACGACCGGGCAAACGACCCGGAAGTGCTGGAGAAGAAGCGGGCCGCCGAGGACTGGGCACGTTTCGTCCGGGACTTCGAAGAGTTCGGCACGTGGCGGTACATTTTTGCAACAGAGAAGATGATTAAGGATGCCCACCTATCGTGGGAGTCCCTCATTGCGCAGGCCAAGCCGGAATGACCGAGCAGAGCGGGTCAACTTCCGGGTCCGGACACTCTCCGAGCTGACATCGTCCTTTGAAGGCAGGATCCCGACCGCAGGGGTCGGGATCCGCGCCCTTCCGTGATCTCAGTCGGCCTGAGCTGGCAGGTCGCGCCTATCTACACGATCAGACGCTTCATCGACGCCACTTCTCCCATAGCCATGCTGCCACCGACACTGCTACGGCACCGGCCATCTGCTCTACCGCCGTACCAACCCCTGTGGCATACCCTGCGGTGTAGCCAACCGCAACGGCTGCCACGACCAGCTCCATCCTTGGCGGCCTGTCGCCCTCGGCCGGCACGACCTGCATACTGAACACGGTCTTCTCCCTATGTGAGTGGTGTGGGACCAACCGCCGGAGCCCGAGGATCTGTGGAAGGTGACACGGGCTCCGGCGGAAGTATTTTGCGGCTATGGTGCGGTATCCCCGTTCTCCGGAGGAACCGCCCCAGCTGAGATCTCGGAGCTGATCAATTCGCCGAGCTTGATCATCAACTCTTGTCGCTGCGCTTGGGGCAGGCTTCTGTACGCGCGCCACGCCAGTTCGGCTTGAGAGCTTGGTCTGCGGTCCATAGCCATCCAAGCCAACACAAGCGAGCGATCGCTGGCAGATAGTTCACTGAGGCGATTCCATGCGGATTCCGGATCCGGCATCTCTAGAATTGCTGATTCCGACAGCCTGGCGAGCGATCGCTTCCCCTGCCCGCGTAGAGCCCGGCGGACGCCCGGTTCCCAGATGGCATCGCCGGCCCGTACGAGCCGCTGCTCGTTAGGCCTCAGCGTGCCATCGTCCCGTGAGGTGTCGATCCTCCAGCCGTGGTCGCGCAACTCGCGCACGCGACGGTCCGCCTGGGTGACTTCTGGTAGCGCCTCCCGCAGATCTTCCTTTGTGAAGATGTTGCCTTCACCTACTTCGGCAAGCAGCCACAAAGCAGCCCGCACCTTGGCGCTTAGCGCCTTGTCGGTCCAAGCAGGGGGCGACGCACTTGTCACGACAATGCACCTTCTCGGCCGGTCAATCACCCAACGCCCTTCTGTAGCCAGTAAACCACAGGGCGGCGCAGTTCGGCGCAGTTCGGCGGGATCCGGCGTGGTTCGGCGTGGCCTGGCCGTCGGTGGTGCTGGTCCGATGCTCCGGAGCCGCTGACGAGGTCCCTCCACTGTTCAGAGGCCCACGACTTGGGCGGACATCATGCTGAGCGTGTGTTGTCCGAGGGTTACCGCGCGCCGGTCGACGTTGCGCTGGCGGGCGAATCGGGGTAGCGGACTCGGCGCATCTGATGGTGAAAGGGAACCTTCTTGGAAGGAAGGGCGGGATCGATGGGCGTTGCATGGTGCGCCGCCGGCTGACAGGCCAGTGCTGCAATCCTTGCCGAGCAGTGAGAATCGGTACGTGATGATTCGACACATGGTGGGGGAGCCCCTCCCCGAGCTGAGTGGCTGGCGTCAGACCAGTGGGCCGCGATCACGGACGCCCACGAGAGACTGGTCCGCGCAGTTGATCAAGATGACCGTCCTCTTGTCGTCGGCTCCGCGAAGGAGTTGGTAGAAGCAGTTGCGCGGGTAGCGTTTGTCGCGCATGGCCAAGTGGTAGGCGACAACACGAGCTACGACACCGTGCTGTCTCAGGCGCACGGAGTGATCGAGCATGTGGTGGGGCAAGGCATGGCTGCGAACGACTCGTTGCGAAAGGTCCCTGGGCTGGCGAAGAAACTTGCTGGAGAACTTCGAGAGCTTCGGAATCGGTACGGAACTGGGCATGGGCGAGCGGTCGTGCACGACGTCACTGATGAAGTGGTCGAGGTCGCCGTGCACGGGCTCTCATGTGGATTCGATGGGCACTGGAACGGCTCCAGACCGTCCTGCTTGGGGCAGTCGAACCTCTGGTCCGGTCTCTGCAGGGCGGCGACATCTTCTACGGTGGTGTTCTCGCAGGCCGGTTGAAGGCTGCAAACGTCTCAAACCTCGCTGAGTCTGATCAACGACGATTGGGACTCGCGGTTGGGCAGCGAGCAGCGCGGAGCACGTTCAACGTGCGTATCGAAGGCGTGGAAGCGTGCTCCGATGAACCGGGTGGCTGGCCGGACGCCTACCGCACGGGTGTCCTGGAGGGGCTCTTCCTCAACGAGGACGGCCAGGTGTCAACGGATCCTGACTGCAGCGCCAGTTGTGCGGTAGAGGTGCTCAGGCACCACTGTAATCCGGAAGGCGCTCTTGCAAGGCTCCGCGAGTTGCTTGGTTCCGCGTCCTGGTCAGTGGAGTTTCAGGAAAGGCACGATAAGACGATCGCCAAGATGCGGGAGGTGAGTTCGAACGTCCCCGAAAAGGCTGCGGAGGTCTGGCAAGCGATCGCCGACGACCTCGAAGGGCTCGCGCCCAATGGAGCTACCTGAGGCCTAGGCCACTCATCCCGGGAACCAGTTCGGTCGTTCTCTGAGTGCTGAACAACAGATAGTGCTACAACGGTGCACGGAGCGCGTCCGTTGCTGGCGTGTGCCCGCAAGCCCGTGCCGGAAGCCTCCGGAGGGGCGTCGACGTACCCCACATCACCGCCGATCGGGCGGGCAGGGGAAAAGACCGCGCGGGGCATCAGCACAGAGGGCGTCCAGGCAGGCAAGTGCCGTCACTCGGACGGATTGTGATCACCTGGCGGCACCAGACCTTCTAGGGTCGGGGCCCACTTCCCAGCAGCCGAACGGCCTGCTGGTTGACAGCGGCCCGGCCCGTGATCACGACGTGCTCAGTGCGCACGTGTCGTGTCGCCGACCTGTGGGAGGTCAGAGCCTTGATGGCATCGACTAACGAAGCGCACTTCCCGTCGCCCCCGACGCAGGAGTGGCAGGAGAAATTCACGGAAGCGGTTCTGGCGACGCCTGGAGTGAACGTGCCCCGGCCGGCGGTGGAAGCCATCGCTCCTTTTGTCTGCCGCCCGAAGGACCTCATTACGCGTGCCGCCCAGGGAGCCCCAGCGCAGCTACGGCCGGAGCGTGTGCGTGAGATCGCGACCAATGCCGGCAGCATGGTCGTCATGAGCATCCCGCTGGTCGGGTACGCGGGAATGGTCTGGGAACGAAACGAGCGACAGAGCACTGCGTGGCACTCCCCCGCCAACCCGATCACGGGTCCTGCGCGAGCCCTGCCGCCGCTCAGCGCCTGGACCGTTCACTCAGAGCACGGAGCGGAGATGACGTTTGCCGCCCTGCGGACCGAGCTTCCCACCCGGGCCGAGCTCATCGCCGTGGTAGAGCGAGCAGCCAATGGGCTCGAGGGACTTGATGGGTTCCGGCCGTACGATCTGAAGGAGGATCTCGCGCTTAACGGCCAGATCGAGCCGTGCCTCTACGTCGCTCAGGAAGCGGTCATTGCTGAAGGAGACGACGGTGGCACCGTGGAAGACAGGCTGGCGTTCTGGGGATGGGCTGCGGTGCGTGGAAACAACCGCACCATGGCGAGGCAGGGCCTCTTTGATCTGACGTCGGCTGAGGTGCTGACGGGTGTGCCGATGGAGAAGCTGGGCGTTAGTGGGCGCGAGGTCTCAGTCAACCCGTCGTTCTGGTCCAAGAGGATCGCCGAGCGCTTCAACGAGGAGTACGAGAGGGCCATCGCCGATGACGATGTGAGCGCTCGCGCGTACCGCGCCCGCAAGGTCGCAGTGGTGGACGCCGACCTCGTGATCGGTAGCCCGACGCCGAAGCGGCTGTACCAGATCGTGCAGACCAGTAACCGTCGCGATCACGTCCATCCGCCTCTCCAGTTCAAGCCCAACGATCGGGCACGAGCTCTTGGACGTACGATCATCGGCGCGTACGTCCACGAGGGAATCCTGGACCCGATCACCGCAGACGTTCTTACCGGTGACCTGCCTATCAGCGACCTCCCTGGGATGCCGGCGGGTGCGCCTGTATCCGTTCAGCGTGATCTGCGGTCAATGCGGCTACTCACCGAGTTCTTCCCCACCGAGACCGACACGGCTCGGCGCCGGTCCATTCGAGCCGCGCTGAGCGAACCCGCACCTTCGCAGCTGAGCCGAGAGCACGTCAACCAGCGGCTTCGCGCGTGGTCTGCCCTAACCTCTGTCAGCTTCTCTGCGCCATGGAACCCCCGTGTGGCTGACGTGTTGGAGGTCAAGAAGGCCCGCGAGGGCATTGCACTCTCCGGGCTCACCCTGCCGCAACTCCTAGATTCAGCCGAGACCGATGTGGCTGCCTTCGACGAGTTGCTGCTCTATCGCGCGCCCAACTGGCTGGCGGCCTTCGACATCGTAGAAGCAGACCGCGGTTCCATGGGCGCGCAACGCGTACATGCGGCTGCGAGCGAGGACGAGGACGGAGACGAGATCGCTCTTCGGATTCGGCGAAGCACATCCAATGCGCTCAAGGCGATGCGTGCAGACCGTGTCCGCGCCGTCGGTCTCCTGCGAGAGATGGCGGCCACGATGGATGAGGGGCGTCATCAGCCGCGCCGTATCGACGAGGGCGGTGATGCGGTGGAGGGTGAGGCGAACCGCGAATGGTTCAACGATGCCTTCCCGAAGGCTGCGGCTGTCAGGGGGCGGATCGTAGTCAAGGCTGAGCCCGGCGCTGCAGCTCCTCCTCCGGAAAGTGACACCGCTGCGGTGGCGAGGATCCTCCGCGAGATCGCAGCGACCATCGACGGACTGCAGGAAGGAGTCAAGTTGGTTCCGGAGTTCGTCGACGAAATGCGGGTTCACGCCCGGGCGGCAGGGATCAGGAAGCCGATTCCCGATGACCAGGCTTCCGAGCTCGTCGTGCAGCTCACCCGGATCTCGATCGACTTGAGGGAGTTGCCGGAGCTGATCTTGTCCGTCGGACGGGACTCCGATTGATCCGAGCACAGGGCGCCCCATGCGTGAGCGATGCGTGAGCGGACGGGGCAGCACAGTGTGGACTAGGTAGCACGCGGCCAGATGGTGATATGCCTCTGACCAGGGACGACGGGACCAGGTGTGATCACCCGGTACCCGTCGTCACGATCTTGTGGGGCCTCGTAATGCGTAGGTCTCGGGTTCGAATCCCGAAGGCGGCTCTGTGGAAGCCCCAGGACTCACTCGCCGTGACCTGGGGCTTTTGCTATTTCCCGGGGCGTTCGGCGCGTGTGGCCGGGAGCCGTCTCCTGCGTGAGACGAGCCCTGCCTCGAGCGTGGCTGTCCCCGGATGATCAGTGGGCCTTATCTCGGAGCGGTGTGCTTCCTCGTCATGTGGGACTGCCAGGCCCAGCGGGCGAGGCCGCCGATGGCGAGGGAGGCGATGATGGCGCCCCAGTCGATCACGTGGGGGAGGGCGGGGAAGAAGGCGAAGAAGGCGAAGGAGGCGGCGCAGCCGATGACGAAGGCGGCGATGCCGCTGCGGCGGAGTTTGGCTTCCCAGGCGGGGTCGTCTGGCGTGGGCTGGGTGGTCATGCGCGGGCTCACTTCGTGATGTGGTGGCACTGGCTGACCCGACGGGTGCCGTGATGTGGAGGTGCGCGCACGCCTTGCCGTAGCGGGGGAGTTTCTGGGGTGCGTTGTTGCGCATCGGGTTGATCTTGCATTCGGTGTGGGTCTTGCCGCGGGAGGTGCGGTAGGCCTTGTTGTCGGTGTCCGCGTAGGTGAAGTCGATGCGCCAGTTGCAGAAGCCGGCGTTGAGCGCCCCGACGAATCCGCAGTCGACGCCGGCGTTCTGGTAGGTGATGTTCTTGCCCTCACCGCGGATGATGTGGGTGAACATGCAGCCCGTAGGTACCTTCATGGTGACCCCTCCGACCTGGTAGTCGAAGGTGGCCACGGGCGTCGAGCCGATGGCGCTGGCCTGCGCCTCGGCCGGAAGAGCTTGCCCATCGGTGTCCCCTTCTGGCGGAGGGTGTTTCCAGTCGAAACTCCTGTCGTCAGCTCGGGGTTCTGCCCAAAGAGGCAGTCCACTAGGAGAGTGATCAGCCGATAGGTGTGCTGACCTGACCGAACCGGCGTCCGGAGTAGCCACGCGTCGGAGTGGTCTGAGTCAGGTGGTTACGGCTGGGGTTTGGGGTCCGTTGGGGTGCCTGCGAGGCGGATCGTGTTCAGGATGCGCATGATCTGGGTGTCTTTGATGGCGCCGGGGACGTTCGTGCGGCCGTAGAAGTTCCAGGCGACGAAGTTGCCCTTGGAGTTCTTGAAGCTGAAGACGACCGCCTGGCCGTCGCCCGCGCAGCGGTTGGGTTGTTTGGCGCCCTCCGAGCGGGCCTTGACGTAGCTTCCCTTCACTCCGGACTTCGTGGTGTATTCCACGGGCTTGTCCCATTTGACGACGCTTTTGTCCGGCTGGGTGTAGGCGGCGTAGACCCAGGTCGGCGCGCTCTTCTCGGCGATCTCGGCCTCGTCCTTGGCGCCTTGGGCGCCCTTGGTGCCGACGGAGGCGAGTGCGACGTCCGAGATCAGACCGTCGCCGTCCGCGTCGATGCTGCACCACTTGGACTTGTAGAAGGCGGGCGCCGTGTGCCCGATGAGGACCTTGTCCGAGTCCTTCTTGTCCGTGTGGCCGTTGAAGACGTCGGGCGAGAGGACCTCCCATTCCGGTGGGACGTCGAACGCGGTGCCCTGCGCGGGGTTGACCACGGTCTTCCAGCCCGCGATGAGCGGCTTGGCGGGGTCCGCCGCGGCTGCCGGGGGGCGGGGCTCGTCCTCTCGGCCGGCGAGTACGACGCCGGTGACGGCAGCGCCGACCACCACGGCGGTCAGCACACCAGTGCCGATGATCACCCGCCTCCGCTTCTCCTTTCCCTTGTCCTCCTGCGGCGTCGGCTGGAAGAACGGCGGCTGGTACAGGTCGCCCGCCTGACTCTCCTGCCGGTACGGGTTCTGCACGGTGCCCTCCTGATGCCTCGCCTGACTGACTGCTCCATGTCGTACGCGGTCGTACGCGGTCGTACGCGCCGCCCGGCCGGCGGCCTACTTGCCGAACGACAGGATCGCGCGGCTCGCCTTGCGGGGGTCCGGGCTGTAGACCCTGCCGTTGAGCAGGAACAGCCGGCCGCCTGCCCAGGCGATGCGCACGCCGTGGGTGTAGAAGACGCCCTCGGCGCCGGCGGCCGCGGCCGGGCTCTGCAGGACGGGTTGCGAGGCGCCGTCCGCCGGTGCGAGGGACACGACCGAACCCGCCTCGCCGCTGCCGGGGGAGACGTACGTGAGGACCCTGCCCTCCTCGACCGCGAGCGGCCACATGGTGCGGCCCTTGGGCTGTTCGGCGGTGCGCCACTTCTCCTTGCCGGTGTTCAGGTCGACGGCGACGACCTGGTTGGTGTCGTCGATGCCGAGGGATGTGCCGACCTTGCCCGCCCCCATGTAGAGGGTGTCGGCGTCGGCCACGGCGGCGTAGCACTCCTGGAAGCCGCTCGCGTTGCCGAAACCGTTGCACCGGCCGCTGACCCCGAACCCGGCGTCGCTCTGCGAGCGGATCTTGCCGTCGGCGGCGAACGCCGTGAGGTTCCAGGTCTTCTTCTCCTTGTGGTACGCCGCGACCACCAGCGGGTCCACGGAGAGCACCCGGCCGACGTTCCAGCCCTTCTCGTACGCGTGGCTCCACTTGGGGCTGCCCGTGGCCGGATCCAGTTCCTCGACCACCGCCTGGGCGGGCGCGCGGGCGTCGCTCCGGTCGAAGCAGCTGCGCAGGCCGATCAGCCGTGCGCCGCCGGCGAACGCGACCGGGGAGCAGCCGTTCGGGCTCGACGTGCCGAAGAGCTTCCTGCCGTCGGTGACCGAGAAGCCGCTCATGACGGCCGAGCGCGCGATGGCCACGGTGTCACCGGCGATCGCCATCTCGAACTGCAGGGTGCTGTCCTGGGCGTTCTCCGGCGGCACCGGTGTCTTCCAGCCCGCCTTGCCCGTGGTGAGGTCGATCTGCTGGAGATCCGTGCAGCGCGAGGTCTCGGACTGGCCCTCCTTCACTCCGAGGACCAGCTTGCCGTTCGCGGACGGGGCCGGCGGAACCCCGCACACCGGCGTCGGGAGCGAGAGCTTCCACTTCTCTTGGCCGTCGGTCACCGCATAGGCGATGAGCTCGTTGAGCATCGCCTTGACCACGACGTCGCCCACCCGCCAGGGGCCGTACTGCGAGGTCCCGGCGCCGGCGACCTCGGTCTGGTTGTCGCGCAGCCAGACCCGTGCCTCGCCTGGCTGGATGCCGGCGTTGGGGTCGTAGACATCGGGGCCGACACCGGGGCCCTTGCCGTCGCCGTGGTCGACCGAGGGCGTACCGGAAGGCCCCGCCGAGCCCGCCGAGCCCGCCGAGCCCGCCGAGCCCGTGGACCCGTTGCGGTCGCCGCCGAGCGTGAGGTACGCACCGCCGCCGCCGATGACGAGCAGGGCGGCGACCAGTGAGGCGATGACGACGGTTGGCCGGCCCTTGAGCCGGGCGCGCGTGCCGCGTGTGTCCCCCGTGCCGCCCGTATCGCCCGCGCCGCGTGGCCGCGGATCGAACGGTGCGGGTGGGGGCCCGAAGCCGGCCGGCACCTGCGGGGGCACGGCGGCGCCGGGCCACCGCTCATCGGGTACCGGCGGTTCGCCGGAGGTGCGACCGGTCATGGGGAGAGTCTGGCCGGTAGAGCGCCGTTTCTAGAATAGATTTTTAGACTACTTCGTCATGTCCCTGGCCTTCCCTCTGCTCAGGGGACGATGCGGCTCCGGTCGCCCGGCCGGGGGTGCCGGGTTAGCTTGGAATGGTGGGTCTTCGGCTTGGCGTGTAAGGAGGCCGGGCATGACGACACGTTGGCGCAGGGTGGCCGTGGGGCTGGCGGCGGCCGGGCTGGTGGTGACGCCCGCGGCAGCGGGGGCGGGGGCGGCGTACGCGTGGGACGCGCCGGCGGTGGCCGTGACGGTACCGGTTCAGCCCCCGGCACCGACTCCGACCCCGACCCCGACCCCCGTCTCCGAGGAGTTTCCCGAGCTGACCCGCGCCGTCGCCCGGCAGTTGGACGACGCGATCCGGAAGGTCATGAGCCAGGCCAAGGTGCCCGGAGTGATCGTGTCCCTGTCGGCGCCCGGCAAGGGGGAGTACGTACGGGCCTTCGGCGTCGCCGACAAGGCGACGGGCGCGCCGATGACCCCGAACCTGAACATGCGGATCGGCAGCGTGACGAAGACCTTCACCGTGACCGCCCTGCTCAAGCTGGTGGACGAGGGCAAGGTCGGGCTGAACGACCCGATCGGAAAGTACGTCGACGGGGTCCCGAACGGTGACCGGATCACCCTGCGCGAGCTGGCCGAGATGCGGAGCGGGCTGTTCAACTACTCTGCGGACGAAGGCTTCTACAAGGCGCTGACCAGCGATCCCCGTCGCCCCTTCACTCCGCAGGAGCTGCTCGCGTACGCCTTCAAGCACCCGGTGCTCTTCGAGCCGGGCGCGAAGTTCCTGTACTGCAACACCAACCTGATCCTGCTCGGGCTGGTCGTGGAGAAGGTCAGCGGTGACTCCCTCGCCGACTACATCGACCGGGAAGTCATCGCACCGGCCGGGCTGAAGCACACGTTGTTCCCCACGGGCGCGGAGTTCCCGAGCCCGCACGCCCACGGCTACACGGACCAGACGGCCTCCGGGGAGACCGAGGACGCCACCGACTGGAACCCCTCCTGGGGCTGGGCGGCCGGAGCGATGATCTCCGACCTCACCGACATGCGGAGCTGGGCGAAGACCCTGGCGACCGGGACCCTGCTGACGCCCGAGACCCAGGCCGAGCGGCTGAAGGTGGTCCCGTCGCTCCCGGGTGTGGGCTACGGCCTGGGCATCTTCAACGTCCACGGCTGGATCGGGCACAACGGCTCACTGCCCGGCTACGAGACGCTGACCGTCTACATGCCGCAGACGCAGGCCACGCTCGTCGTGCTGCTCAACACGGACACCAGTTACCAGGGCTCCGAGCCGAGCACGCTGTTCGGCAAGGCGATCACGCAGATCGTGACCCCCGATAACGTCTTCACGCTGCCCGCCCAGCCCGTCACCGGGCAGTGAGCAGGGGCGGCTCCTGACGCTGACTCGCACCGCAACAGGGTGGCCGGCCCCCGGGGTTCGATCCCGGGGGCCGGCCGCACGCGCACAATGGTCTCCGGCGCGCGAGACACCTCTGAGGGAGACGCACATGAACGGTCGGGCAGCGGCACAGCAGGACATCCAGTCCCCGCCGCGGGATTCCGAAGCAGCAGCCGAAGCCGAAGCGGAAGCGGAAGCCGGAGCCGGAGCCGCAACCGCAACCGCAGCGGTCCGTGTCGCCGCCGGCGAGGCGGACATCGAGGCCGCGGCCGCGCTGTTCCGCGGCTACCTCGACTTCTACGAGGTGGACGTCGAGGACCCGGACGCCCCGCGGGCCTTCCTCGCGGAGCGGATCGCGAAGGACGAGTCGCTCGTCCTGCTCGCCGAGGTCCCGGGGGCCGGGACGGTCGGCTTCGCGCAGGTCTACCGCACGTTCTCCTCCCTCTCCATGCGGCCCGCCTGGGTCCTCAACGACCTCTACGTCGCCCCCTCCGGCCGCCGCACCGGCGCCGGGCGGGCGCTGCTGCGCGAGGTGCTGCGCCGGGCCGGCGAGGCGGGGGTGTCCGGGGTACAGCTGGAGACGGCGTACGACAACGCCGTCGCGCAGGGGCTGTACGAGGCGGAGGGCTTCGTCCGCGAGGAGTTCCACGTGTACTTCCACGGGTTGGGCTGATGCCGGGCCGGGCAACTCCCGGCAAAGCAAGAGATGAAACATTCCGGCACTGCCGTCGCGTCAGTGGGGTGGGACGGCCGCGAGGGGGAGTACATGCGACGGAGTCGCAGGGACGGGTTCCGCGAATTCGCGGCAGACCGGTCGGGTCATCTGTACGGATCGGCATGTCTGCTGACGAGCGGGGACACCCACCTCGCGGAGGACCTGGTGCAGGAGACGCTGGGGCGGATGTACCTGCTCTGGGGGCGGATCTCCCGTATCGACAATCCGGCGGCATACGCGCAGACGGTGCTGGTACGGGCTTTCCTCACGCACCAGCGCCGGCGGTCGGCGGGGGAGCGCCCGGTCGGGGAGTTCCCCGACTCGGGTGCGCCGGTGGCCGTCGGCGGTGATCCGGAGTTGCGGCTGACGCTGTTGGAGGCGCTGGGGCGGCTGGCGCCCAAGGACCGGGTGGTGCTGGTGCTGCGCTACTGGGAGGACCGCAGCGTCGAGGAGACCGCCGACGCGATGAACGTCAGCTCGGCGGCGGTCCGTACCCGGACGTCGCGGGCGCTCGGCCGGCTGCGGGCGCAGCTGGGCGGCAGCCTCGCCGCTTTCGCGGACCTCTGAGAGCGCCGGTCACTTCCCCGCCCGCTCTCCCTTCCGTTCCGTTCCCTTCGGTTCCCTTCGGTTTCGTTCAGTTTCGTTCGGTTCCGTTCCGGTCGTTCCTTGTGCTGATCCCACCCCACCCCTGAAGCGGAAGTTCTGGTTCCCCATGCCCTTTGAAGACGAACTCGGTGAAGCCCTCCGGCGTGCGGGGGACGGTTTCACGACCGACCGGCACGCCCTCGTGGACGCCGGCGAGGTCCGCGGCCGACGGCTGGTGGCGCGCCGCCGGGCCGCGATGGTCGGCGGATCCGTCCTGGCCCTGGCCCTGATCGGAACGGCGGGCGCCTACGCCGGCGGCCTGCTCGACGGCCCAGGCGGCCAGGGCCAGGTCAACGTGGCCGCCCCGCAGCCGTTGCCCACTGCCGCCCCGGGTGACGTGAGGAAGGCGCGTACCGGCACGGGCGCCGTCACCGCCGAAAAGATGATCGCCGTCTTCGAGCAACTGCTCCCGGACGGGAAGGTGTCCAAGGCCGAGGCGCGCGGCACGGGCGACGAGCGCGGCCCGATGGTCCGGGGCGTGTACGACGACGGGAAGGGCGAGGGGGCCATTGCGGTCGGCCTCTCGCGCACCGACCCCCAGGGGGACGGCGCCGGCCAGATGCTGGCCTGCCCCAACAAGGACCTCCTGGAGTTCGACGACTGCACGGTCGAGACGCTCGCGGACGGCTCGCGGATCCAGATCTACCAGGGCTACGAGTACCCCGACCGCCGCGAGGACACCAAGCTGTGGCGGGCCGTGCTGGTGACCCCGAAGGGGTTCCAGGTGGACGTGAGCGAATGGAACGCGGCAGCGGAGAAGGGTGCGCCCGTCTCGCGGCCCGCGCCACCCCTGAACCCGGCCCAGTTGAAGGCGTTCGCGCTCTCGCCGCTGTGGCACCCGGCACTGAACGACCTGCCGCGCGAGGCCGGTTCGCCCGCCCAGACCCCGCCGAGCCCCGGCGCGGACGCCGCACAGATCCTCCAGTCCCTGCTGCCGAGGAACGGGGTCACGGTCGTCTCCCATGGCGGCCAGGGCGACTACGCGTACGCCGTACTCGACGACGGCAACGGCAACTCGCTGGTCCAGGTCAACGCGCAGCCGGACATGGCGGATCTGCTCGCCGGCCCCATGGCGGGCGCGGACGTCACCACGCTGCCGGACGGCACCAAGGTGAAGGTGGAGCAGAAGCCGGGCGAGAAGGGCGGCGCCGGTGTGGTCTGGTGGAGCGTGGACACCATGCGTCCCAACGGCTTCCGGGTGGTGGTCTCCGCCTTCAACACCGGCAACCAGAACAAGTCGGCCACCCGCAGGGCCCCGCTGCTGACCATGGACCAGCTGCAGGAGATCGCGCTGAGCCCGAAGTGGAGGGCGCGCTAGCTCATTTGGCGTCCGCGTAGCACTCCACGACCGCCGTGGTGAACGGGAAACGGACCGGGGTGTCGCCGAAGGCGATCCGGCCGGCCCGGTCGCCGGCGCCGCGGATCGCCTCCACGACCGCCTCGGCCTCCTCGGCCGGGCAGTGCACGATCACCTCGTCGTGCTGGAAGAACACCAGCTCGGCCCGCATGGCGGAGGTCGCCTGGCGCAGGGCGGCGAGCAGCAGCAGGGCCCAGTCGGCGGCGCTGCCCTGGACGACGAAGTTACGGGTGAACCGGCCGCGGGCCCGGGTGTTGGTGGAGGCGTAGCTCGGGGTCCAGCCGTCGTCCCGGTCCTGCGGGATTCCGGCCTCGCCCGTGCCCGTGCCCGCGCCCGTGCCCGCGTCGCCGCCCGTGACCGTGCCCGCGCCGTCGCCGGGGTCCTCGTCGGTGTCGCCGGAGCCGGCGGGCGGCGGGCAGGTACGGCCCAGCCAGGTCCGTACGAGCCGGCCCTCCTCCCCGGCCTTCGCCGCATCGTCCACGTAGGCCACGGCCCGGGGGAAGCGGCGGCGGAGCGCGGCCAGGTTCTTCAGGCCGTCGCCGGAGGTCTGGCCGTAGACGGCGCCGAGGACGGCCAGCTTGGCCTTGTCCCGGTCGCCGGAGAAGCCCTGGCGGGAGACGGCGGTGTAGAGGTCTTCGGCCCGCCCGGCCACCGCCATGAAGGCGGGGTCGCGGGAGATCGCGGCGAGCACGCGCGGTTCCATCTGGTCCGCGTCGGCGACGACGAGCCGCCAGCCGGGGTCGGCGACCACGGCCCGGCGGATCACCTTGGGGATCTGCAGGGCCCCGCCGCCGTTGGTGACCCAGCGGCCGGTGAGGGTGCCGCCGGGGATGAACTCCGGGCGGAAGCGGCCGTCGTGGACCCAGTCCGCGAGCCAGCCCCAGCCGTGGGCGGTGTAGATCCGGTAGAGCTTCTTGTACTCGATCAACGGCTCGACGGCGGGGTGGTCCAGCTCCTGGATCTCCCAGCGGCGGGTGGACTTGAGCTTGATCCCGGCCTCGGCGAAGGCCTTGATGACGTCGGCGGGCAGTTCGGGGCGCACGCGTCTGCCGAAGGCGGCGGAGATGCGGTCGGCCAGTTCGGCGAGGCGCCGGGGCTCACCGCCGCCCGCGTACCGCTCGCCGAGCATGTCGGTCAGCAGGGCGCGGTGTACGTCGGCCCGCCAGGGCAGGCCCGCACGGTTCATCTCGGCGGCGACGAGGAAGGCCGCGGACTCGGCGGCGACGAGCAGCCGCATGCGGTCGGGGTGGGCGGTGGCGTCGAGCCGTTTCGCCTGGTCGGCGTGGACGGCGAGCAGCGCGTCCAGGGGGACGGGGGTGGGCTGCGGGTCGAAGAGGGAGTCCTGGGCGCGTGGCTCGGCGGCGCGCTGCCGGGGATCGGGCGGTACGGGGGCGTTGGTGAGCCGGGCCCAGGCGGCGGCGGCCGAGCGGGGCTCGCCGAAGCGGCCCTCATGGCCGAGGAGCAGGAGCTCGGCGGCCTCGATGTCGTGGCAGCGCTCGACGCGGGCGCCGGCCGCGAGCAGGCGGGGGTACACGGCGGCGGTGGACCGCCAGACCCAGCGGGTGCCGGGCGGGGCGGCCCGTACCGCCTCGGCGGGGTCGCGGACGCGCATCCGGACTCCGTCCGGGGGGTGGGCGGGTGCGGCGTGCCACCAGCCGTCGGCGTCCTCGGCGAGGGCCCATCGGGGGGTGCGGTCGCTCATGGGTGCGAGTGTCCCACCGGGGTCTGACAGGGGCTGGGCGCCGGGGCGTCGTGCCGGGCGCGGGCCGACTGCCGGGGCTCCGCCCCGGACCCCGCGCCTCAAACGCCGGCGGGGCTGGATGGTGCGGCGAGGCTGAAAGATCGGGGCTCCGCCCCGGGCCCCGCGCCTCAAACGCCGGCGGGGCTGAAATGCACGCTGGCGGGGCTGGAAGTGCGGCCGGGGTGGAAGATCGGGGCTCCGCCCCGGACCCCGCGCCTCAAACGCCGGCGGGGCTGGATGGTGCGGCGGGGCTGAAATGCACGGCGGCGGGGCTGGAAGTGCGGCCGGGCGGGCGTGCCAAGCTGGGAGGTGTGAGAGATCTTGCCGAGACCGTCGACCTAGCCTTCGCCGCCGCCCTCTACGCCCAGGACGACGCCGGGCTGGACACCGGGGCCTCGCTGCTCGTCGCCGATCCGGCGGGGTGGGGCGGGGTCGGGCGGGAGTTGCTGGCGCGCGGGGAGGCGTACGTACGGCAGGGCTGGGAGCGGGGATGGCAGCCGGCCGACGTGTTGCGGCTGGTCCGCCGGGACCTCGACGAGCGGCATCTGCGGATCACAGGAGACCTGATCGCCGCCGAGGCCCGCCGCTACGCCCGGCTCCCGGCGCGGTGGACGGTCGCCGAGGTGTGGTGGACGAGCGACGAGGAGTACGCCGACCAGCTCGCGCGGCGCGAACGGGCCGACCGGTTCACCCTGGCCACCGCCTTCCTGGAGGTGCTGCGGCTGCTGATCCGGCTGCCCTCGATCGAACCGGTGGGTCCGCTTCCCGGCGATCCGGCCGACGCCCTCGCGGAGCACGCCCACATCGAACCGCGCATGCTGGGCCGGATCCGCGCCCTGCTCGCCAAGGCCGAAGCGACCACCTTCCCGGAGGAGGCGGAGGCGCTCAGCGCAAAGGCCCAGGAGCTGATGGCCCGGCACACCGTGGACGAGGCACTGCTGGCCGCGCGCGGCGGCGCCCCGGCGCAGGTCCCGGGGGCCTGCCGGATCGGTGTCGAGCCCCCGTACGAGGAGGCGAAGGCGGTGCTGCTCGACGCGGTGGCCACCGCCAACCGCTGCCGGGCGGTGTGGAACAGCGGCCTGGAGTTCTCCACGGTGGTCGGCTTCGAGAGCGACCTGGAGGCGGTGGAGCTGCTCTACACCTCGCTGCTGGTGCAGGGCACGGCGGCGATGACCCGCGCGGAGGCGGTCCAGCGCTCGGGCGGACGCAAGCGGACGAAGACCTTCAGGCAGTCCTTCCTGCTCGCCTACGCCAGCCGGATCGGCCACCGGCTCGCCGAGACCGCCGAGCACACGGCGACGCAGGCCCCCGACAACCTGCCGGCCCTGGTGGCCCGCGACGTGGCGGTCACCTCGCGGGCGGAGGAGATGTTCCCCCGGACCACGACGACCAGGCTGCGCGGCGCCACCGACCACGCGGGCTGGGAGGACGGTACGGCCGCCGCCGACCGTGCCCACGTGGGGCGCGGCGGCAAGCCGCTCCCTCGCTAGCCGTGCCTCCGCCTCGAACGGCGGCCAGGCGGTACCGGGCGGACCTGTCTGTGATCAATGGAGCACCGCGCGTGCACGTGCATCTGCCCATGCAGGCGTTCATGAACACAGCTATGATCCGGTGGAGTTGATATCTGCACTATCGGGGGCTTCCTGTGGACCACGCGTACAACGGGATGGCAGCTGCAGAACTCGCTTCCTTGTTTGAGCTGACGTGGCAGAAGAGCAGACACAGCAACTCGCAGGGCTCCTGCGTGGAGTTCGCGAAGCTGCCCGGAGGTGACGTCGCCATGCGCAACTCACGCTTTCCGGACGGTCCGGCACTCATCTACACGCCGGCCGAGATAGAAGCCCTGCTGCTGGGCGTCAAGGACGGCGAGTTCGATCACTTGATCGGCTGACGGAACAGCGCACCCATCGAGCCATGCACGTGCACTGGCCGGGACTGATCGCAATGATCAATCCCGGCCAGTCGGTGTGTGTGGTGTGTGCCCGGTGGTCCGCCGCTCAGTCCTGGAGCAGGAACAGCGCCCAGACCACCTTGCCGGTCAGCCGTCCCGCGAGCGGGTGCCAGCCCCAGCTGTCGCTGTACGAGTCCACCAGGAACAGCCCCCGCCCCGACTCCAGGTCGAAGTTCTCCTCGGTGCGCTCCGGTGAGAAGGCCCCGCCGGGCCGGTCCTCGCTCGGGTCGCGCACCGCGCACACCAGCCGCGTGCTCCACCGCATCAGGTGCAGCCGTACCGGCGGCTCCGCCTCGCCGTCCGGGCCCTGGCCCCGCGATTCCTCGGGCAGGGCATGGCGCAGCGCGTTGGTGACGAGTTCGGAGACGACCAGGGCGACGTCGTCGAAGCGTTCGTCGAGGCCCCACTGGGTCAGCGTGGATCTGGTGAAAGTACGCGCGCCCCGCACCGCGTCGAACCGAGCGGGCAGAGCGCAGGAGGCGGACCCGGAGACAGCCGTGGGGTCGACCGGGGGAAGCCCCTGCCGTAACGGCTCGAGCATGGTCGATCCATTCGTCCCCATGCGAGGCACTCCCGGGATTCGCGGACGAAGCGGCGGCTGCGTCCAAAGAGAACTGCGGGGTGGGTCCGGCGCCGGCGCGAAGTGCACGCAGGTGCGCGGGGACCATCGTTCCGAATGGCGCAGCCGGATGCAAGGGCAGATGCACGTGCATGCGCCGGACCTGTCCCCTCCCGTGATGGTTCTTGCTCATTTCTTCCCCCGAGGACTTCTGGACTTCTTCCCCGGTGGGCAGGATTCCGTTACAGAACGAGTACGGGCCGATGCGTTTTGGTGGCAGACTGCGGGCCCTGGGGTACGGGGGCCCCTCGACGCGCACGCATGCCAATTGCGATGGGGAGGGCAGTACTAGTGACCGCAGAAGCGAGCGGTTCTGTGGTGCGCCGCATCCTCCTGGGCTCCCAGCTCAGGCGACTCCGAGAATCCCGCGGCATCACCCGTGAGGCGGCCGGCTACTCGATCCGCGCATCCGAATCGAAGATCAGCCGCTTGGAGTTGGGAAGGGTGAGCTTCAAGGCCAGAGACGTGGAGGACCTCCTCACGCTCTACGGAGTCACGGACAGCACGGAGCGCGAGTCGCTGCTGGGGCTGGTCCGGGAGGCCAACGCGACGGGCTGGTGGCACAGTTACGGCGACGTCCTGCCCGGCTGGTTCCAGACGTACATCGGCCTGGAGGGCGCCGCCTCGCTCATCCGGATCTATGAAGTCCAGTTCGTCCACGGGCTGTTGCAGACCGAGGCATACGCCCACGCCGTCGTCAGCCGCGGCATGCCCGGCGCCACCGCCGCCGAGATCGACCGCCGCGTCGCACTGCGCCTGGAGCGGCAGAAGGTCCTCGTCTCCGAGAACGCCCCGGTCTTCCACGCCGTCCTCGACGAGGCCGCGCTGCGCCGCCCGTACGGCGACCGCGACGTCATGCGCGGTCAGCTGGAGCACCTCATCGAGGTCTCACAACGACCCAACGTCCAGCTCCAGGTGATGCCCTTCTCCTTCGGCGGGCACGCGGGCGAGAGCGGAGCCTTCACCCTGCTGCGCTTCCCCGAATCGGACCTCCAGGACATCGTCTATCTGGAACAGCTCACCAGTGCCCTCTACCTGGACAAGGACGAGGAAGTGGGGCAGTACGAGCGGGCGATGGAGCGGCTCCAGGCCGACTGCCCCGACGCCGACCGGACCCGGGATCTTCTCCGTGGCCTACTCCAACTGTCTTGATTCGCACGTAGTATGACGTCTGATCAGTGCATGATGACCGATCGGTCTCCGGTGCAGCGCACGGGTGCGCGCTCGCAGTAAGGGATGGCATGTCCATATTCAGCGACCTCGCTCACCAGTACATCGACGGCGAATGGCTGGCCGGCAACGGTTCGTGGGACATCATCGACGTCAACCCGTACAACGGGGAGAAGCTCGCGGCCATCACCGTGGCCACCGTCGAGCAGGTGGACCAGGCCTACCGCGGCGCCGAGCGCGCCCAGCGGGAGTGGGCCGCCACCAGCCCGTACCTCAGACGCGCGGTCCTGGAGCGCGCCCTGCGGATCACCGAGGAGCGCGAGAAGGAGATCGTCGAGGCGATGATCGACGAGCTCGGCGGGACCCGTCCCAAGGCCGAGTACGAGGTGTACCTCGCCAAGGAGTTCATCCGCGAGTCCCTCCAGCTCGCCGTCCGCCCCGAGGGCCGGATCCTCGCCTCGCCGGTCGAGGGCAAGGAGAACCGGGTCCAGCGGCTCCCCGTCGGCGTCGTCACCGTGATCAGCCCCTTCAACTTCCCCTTCCTGGTCACCCTGAAGTCGGTCGCCCCCGCCCTCGCGCTGGGCAACGCGGTGGTCATCAAGCCGAACCAGAACGCCCCGGTGGTGGGCGGCGGGGTGATAGCCAGGATCTTCGAGGACGCGGGACTGCCGGCCGGCCTGCTGAACGTCCTCGTCACCGACATAGCCGAGATAGGCGACGCGCTCCTGACCCACCCCGTCCCCAAGGTCATCTCCTTCGCGGGCTCCGACCGGGTCGGCCGGCACGTCGGCGCGGTCGCCGCCAAGCACTTCAAGCGGACGGTCCTGGAGCTGAGCGGCAACAGCGCGCTCGTCGTCCTCGACGACGCCGACGTCGACTACGCGGTGGACGCGGCCGTCTTCAGCCGCTTCGTCTACCAGGGCCAGGTCTGCATGGCCGCGAACCGGATCCTGGTCGACGCGGCCGTCGCGGAGGAGTTCACCGAGAAGTTCACCGCCCGCGTGCGCAGCCTGCGGACGGGCGACCCGCACGAGGCGGACACCCACATCGGCCCGCTGATCAACTCCTTCCAGGCCGACGCCCTGACCGCGCTCGTGGACCAGGCCGTGGAATCCGGCGCGCAGGCGCTCGTACGGGGATCTACGCGCGGCAACCTGGTCGAGCCGACCGTGCTCGCCGGCCTCCCCGAGGACTCCCCGCTGCTGGCCCAGGAGATCTTCGGCCCGGTGGCCCTGCTGGTGGTCTTCGACGGCGAGGACGAGGCTGTACGGCTGACCAACGCGACGCCGTACGGCCTGAGCGGCGCCGTGCACACGCGGGACGTGGAGCGGGGCGTCCGCTTCGCGCAGCGGATCGAGACGGGAATGATCCACGTCAACGACTCCACGATCGGGGACGAGCCGCTGGCCGCCTTCGGCGGTGAGAAGGCCTCGGGCCTGGGCCGGCTGAACGGCGAGGCCACGATCGAGGCCTTCACCACCCAGAAGTGGATCTCGGTGCAGCACGGCCGGACCCGCTTCCCGTTCTAGTGCTGTGACCCGGTGAACCCTTCCGGTCACGGCACTAGACTCGGCCGGGCGTACGCGGCGCCGCCCGGGGGAGAACGAGTTGAGCAACATACCGGAGACCGGCCGGACCCCTCGGGTCCAGAACCGGCTCGTCGTCATCCAGATCGTGGTCTTCTCGCTGCTGCTCACGCTGGGCGGACGCCTCTGGTACCTCCAGATACGCAATGGCCAGGAGTACACGGACGAGGCGAAGAACAACCACGTCCAGCAGGTGGTCCAGCCCGCCGTGCGCGGCTCGATCCTCGACTCGCGCGGGATCCCGCTCGCCGACAACGCGACCCACCTCGTGGTCTCCGCCAGCCGCACCGAGCTGCTGACCATGAAGGACAAGGGCAGGTCCGTCCTGGTCCGGCTCGCCGGGGTGCTGGGCATGGACCCCCAGGAGGTCGTCGACAAGGTCCGGCTCTGCGACTCCAAGACCAAGCAGCCCTGCTGGAACGGCTCCCCGTACCAGCCGATCCCGGTCAGTGACCAGGCGACCACCGAGCAGGCCCTGCAGATCCGCGAGCACCCGGAGGACTTCCCCGGCATCACGGCCGAGGCGACCGCCCTGCGGCGCTACGCGGGCCCGGACGGGGCCAACACCTCCCAGGTGCTGGGCTACCTCTCGCCGGTCACCGACGAGGAGATCGCCAAGGCGAAGAAGTCCGACTCCCCGTACCTGCGCTCCGACCAGGTGGGCCGCTCCGGCCTGGAGCGCACGTACGACAAGGAGCTGCGCGGCAAGGCGGGCATCACCCGCTACGAGGTGGACAACCTCGGCCGGGTCATCGGGCAGGGCGAGAGCGACCCGGCGCAGCCCGGCTCGAACATCGTGACCTCGATCGACTCCCGCGTGCAGGCGGTCGCCGAGCGCGAGCTGAACAACGCGATGGTCGAGGCCCGCAAGACGTACGACAAGAACAACACGCGCAGGAACTACGAGGCGGACTCGGGCTCCGTCGTGGTGATGGAGACCAAGACCGGCCGCGTCGTGGCGATGGCCTCGAACCCGACCTACGACCCGAACGCCTGGGTGGGCGGCATCTCCGCCAAGGACTACGCCGCACTCACCGACAAGGAGTCGAACTACCCGTTGCTGAACCGGGCGATCCAGGCCCAGGCGGCGCCGGGTTCCATCTTCAAGGTGGTCACCTCCACCGCCGCGGTCAATGCCGGATACCCGTTCAACAACCGCTATCCCTGCCCCAGCTCGTACTCGGTCGGCAACCAGACCTTCACGAACTTCGAGTCGCAGGGCCACGGCGACATCACCATCGGCCGGGCCCTCGAAGTCTCCTGCGACACCGTCTACTACGCCCTCGCGGACCAGGAGTGGAAGAAGGACGGCGGGATCAACCCGAAGAAGAACCCGAACGACTGGTTCTTCAAGACCGCCCACGAGTTCGGCCTGGGCAAGCGCACCGGCATCGACCTGCCGAACGAGGTGCCCGGCCGGGTCCCCGACCGGAAGTGGAAGCAGGACTTCTTCGAGGCGAACAAGGCCGCCTGGTGCCGCGACGGCAAGAAGAACGGCACCTTCGCCGAGAAGATCGCCTACGAGAACTGCCGCCAGGGCAACCAGATGCGCGAGGGCGACGCCATCAACTACTCGATCGGCCAGGGCGACACCCTCGTCACCCCGATCCAGATGGCCTCCGTCTACGCGGCCATCGCCAACGGCGGCACGCTCCACCAGCCCAGCGTCGGCAAGGCGATCGTCAGCGCCGACGGAAAGTCGGTCCAGGAGATCGCGCCGAAGGTACAGGGCAAGCTGCCGATGGACGCCAAGACCCGCGACAACATCGATCAGGCCCTCGCCGGAGTGGCCACCAACGGCAGCGCCGCCTGGCGCTTCGTCGGCTGGCCGCAGAAGCAGATCCCGATGCACGCCAAGACCGGCACGGCCGAGGTCCAGGGCAAGCAGACCACCTCGTGGTTCGCCTCGTACACCGAGGACTACTCGATCGTGATGACGATCTCCCAGGGCGGCACCGGCTCGGGTGCGTCGGGACCGGCGGTCCGCAAGATCTACGAGGCGATGTACGGGCTCGACCCGACGGGCAAGCAGGACCTCTCCAAGGCCCTGCTCCCGCAGCCCGCCACCGCGCTGCCCGCGATCCGCCCGGACGGGGAGATCGCCCCCCACTGAGCGGAATCTAGGACAGGGGCTGACCGCAAGTGTCGATAGCGTGTGTGGTGTTGGGGGGACGGGCTCCCCGGCGACATCCCACGCAGAAGGCGGTTGGTCATGGCTCAGATTTCCACTGAGGTCCTCGGCGACGAGCGCGGCACGCTCCTCGCCTTCGTCGAGGCCCAGCGCACGGCGATCCGCGACACGCTCGCCGGGCTCAGCGAGGAGCAGGCCGCGAGCCGTCCCAGCGTCAGCGAGCTCACCCTGTCCGGGGTGCTCAAGCACGTGGCCGAGGCCGAGCTGGCCTGGCTGCGGATGGCGCAGCAGCGGCCCAACGAGCGGCAGCGCACCGACGAGACCCGCGGCGACATGTTCCGGCTCGTGGGGGGCGAGTCCATGGCCGACGTCCTGGCCTTCTGGGACGAGGTCCGGCAGGAGACGGAGGCCTTCATCGCCGCCGTCCCCAGCCTCGACGACACCTTCCCGCTGCCCGAGGCGCCCTGGTTCCCGAAGGACGGCAAGGTCTCGATGCGCTGGATGCTCCTGCACCTGATCGAGGAGTTCGCCCGGCACGCCGGCCACAGCGACATCGTCCGCGAATCCCTGGACGGCACCCGCGCCATGGGTTAGGGCCATGGCCATGGGTGAGGGTCACGGGGGAGGGCCATGGGCGAGGGCCATGGCCGAGGGACGGCTGAGTAGCCTGGCCCCATGTCAGCGATCCGGCTTCTTGTCCTCGGTGCGGTCCGCCAGCACGGGCGGGCCCACGGGTACCAGGTACGCAACGACCTGGAGTACTGGGGCGCCCACGAGTGGTCGAACACCAAGCCCGGATCGATCTACCACGCGCTCAAGCAGATGGCGAAGCAGGGCGTCCTGCACGCGCACGAGGTGGCGCCGAGCGTGGCGGGCGGGCCGCCGCGCACCGAGTACGAGGTGACGGACGCCGGCCGCGAGGAGTACTTCAGGCTGCTGCGCGAGGCGCTCGCGGCATACGACCAGAAGACGGACGTGCTGTCGGCGGCGATCGGCTTCATGGTCGACCTGCCGCGGGACGAGGTGCTCGCGCTGCTCCGGGAGCGGCTGGCGAAGCTGGCCGGCTGGCGTACTTCGGTGACCGAGTACTACACGCCGGAGGGCGGCCCCGAGGCGCTGGGCCACATCGGCGAGATCATGCACAGGTGGGTCCACTCCGCGGACGCCGAGGCGGAGTGGACGCGGGGGCTGATCGCCCGGATCGAGGGGGGCGCGTACTCCTTCGCGGGCGAGGGCGGCGAACCGTTCGTGGGCGTCCTCGCGGACGGCCAGGAGAATCCGTACGCCTCGCGGCAAGACGTGTAATCAAGTTTGACTAGACGAGAGCCGGGGTCTACCTTTGCGGTCCAGCTACTCAAATTTGCCTAATGAGGGAGCGATGGTGGCGATTTCCGTCCGAGCTGTCCACAAGCGGTACGGCGACAAGCCCGCCCTGACCGGGCTCGACCTGGAGGTGGCGCGCGGGACGGTGCACGCCGTGCTCGGCCCCAACGGGGCCGGCAAGACCACGGCGGTCCGCATCATGAGCACCCTGCTGCGGCACGACGAGGGCGTGGTCCGGGTGGCGGGGCACGACGTACGGACGGACCCGGCGGCCGTCCGCGCCCGGATCGGGCTGCTCGGCCAGCACGCGGCGCTCGACGAGGAACTGTCCGGGCGGCAGAACCTGGAGATGTTCGGCCGCCTCCACCACCTGGGCGCGCGGCGGGCCGGGCCGCGGGCCGACGAACTCCTGGACCGCTTCGGCCTCGCGGACACCGGCCGCAAGCCGGTGAAGCAGTACAGCGGCGGCATGCGGCGCCGGCTCGACCTCGCGGCGTCCTTGATCACCGAGCCGGAGGTGCTCTTCCTCGACGAGCCGACCACCGGGCTCGACCCGCGCGGCCGCGCCGAGGTGTGGAGCGCGGTCCGCTCACTGGTGGGCGGCGGCACCACGGTCCTGCTGACCACGCAGTACCTGGAGGAGGCCGACCAGCTGGCCGACCGCATCGCGCTGATCGACGCCGGGCGGGTGGCGGCCGAGGGCACCGCGGACGAGCTGAAGTCCCTCGTCGGGGCGGACCGGATCGTCGTCGTCCTGCGGGACGCGGCGCGCCTCGCGCAGGCGGCGGAGCTGCTCCCCGACCCGTCCGTGGACCCGGACTCCCTCACCCTGAGCTTCCCGGTGGAGGACCGCATGGCGGGCCTGACCCTGACCCTGCGGGCGCTGGAGGGGGCGGGGATCGAGGCGGCGGACCTCTCGGTCCGGCGGCCCACGCTCGACGAGGTCTTCCTGCACCTGACCGACCGCGGCGACGGCGCCGACCGCGGCGACCGCGCTGACCGTACCGACAGCACCGACGCCACGGAGGTGGCCGCATGAGCACGACGTGGGTGGTCGCGGACTCCTGGACGATGACCCGGCGCGAGCTCGCGCACTGGGCGCGTCAGCCGGTCCAGATGGTCGTCGGACTCGTCTTCCCGGTGATGCTGCTGCTGATGTTCGGCTTCCTGGTCGGCGGCGGGCGCGGGATCGACGGCGAGTACGTCGAGTTCCTGGTGCCCGGGATGCTCGCGCTGACCATGGCCTTCGGCCTGGAGGCGACGATGACCGCGGTCACGCAGGACCTGGGCAAGGGAGTGATCGACCGGTTCCGCGCCATGCCGATGTCGTCCTCGGCGGTGCTGGTCGGCCGCAGCGTGGCGGACATGCTCCAGTCGGCGGTGGGGCTGGCGGTCCTGGCCGGTGTCGGCCTGCTGCTCGGCTGGCGCTGGCACGGCTCGCCGGTGGCCGCGCTGCTGGCCTTCGCGCTGCTCCTGCTGCTGCGGTTCGCGATGCTGTGGATCGGCATCTGGCTCGGCATGGTCGCGGGCCGTCCGGAGCTGGTGCAGGCGGTGCAGATCCTGGTGTGGCCGGTGGGCTTCCTCTCCAACGCCTTCGCCACCCCGGAGTCGATGCCGGGCTGGCTGGGGGCGGTGGTGGAATGGAACCCGATGTCGGCGACGGCGACGGCGGTCCGCGACCTGTTCGGGAACCCGGCGGCGGCGCCCCCGTCGTGGGCCTCCGACCACGCCGCCCTGCTCGCCGTCGGCTGGCCGGTCCTGCTGCTGGCGGTCTTCTTCCCGCTGGCGGTGGCCAGGTTCCGCGGCCTGAGCCGCTGAACGCGGGGCGCGGCCGGCTCCGGAAGGGACTTGCACCTCACGCCACGTGAGGGACCACAGTGAAGGGCGTACCCAACCAGAGGGGGGGAAGAGATGAGCTACTCCGTGGGCCAGGTCGCCGGATTCGCCGGAGTCACGGTGCGCACCCTGCACCACTACGACGAGATCGGTCTGCTCTGCCCGAGCGGCCGCAGCCACGCGGGTCACCGGCGGTACGACGACGCCGACCTGGACCGGCTGCAGCGGATCCTGTTCTACCGGGAGCTCGGCTTCCCCCTCGACGAGGTCGCGGTCCTGCTGGACGACCCGGAATCGGATCCGCGGGAGCACCTGCGCCGGCAGCACGCCCTGCTGACCGACCGGATCTCCCGGCTCCAGCAGATGGCCAAGGCCGTTGAGCACGCCATGGAGGCGAAGAAGATGGGCATCAACCTCACGCCCGAGGAGAAGTTCGAGGTCTTCGGGGACAACGACCCGGAGCAGTACGCGGAGGAGGCCGAGCAGCGGTGGGGCGGCACTGACCAGTTCGCGGAGTCGCAGCGCCGGGCCGCGTCCTACACCAAGGACGACTGGAAGCGGATCCAGGACGAGTCCGCCGACTGGGGCAGCCGGTACGCGGCGCTCATGGAGGCCGGCGAGCCCGCCGAGGGCGAGCGCGCGATGGACCTGGCCGAGGAGCACCGCCGCCACATCAGCACCTGGTTCTACGACTGCTCGTACGAGATGCACACGTGCCTCGGCGACATGTACGTGGCGGACGAGCGGTTCACGGCCTTCTACGACACCGTGAAGCCGGGCCTCGCCGCGCATCTGCGGGACGCGATCACGGCCAACGCGGTACGCGCGCTGTAGGCGCGGACGTCACGCATCCGACCCCCTCCGGTCCCTGGAACCGGGCGGGGGTCGTGTGCGTTGATAATTGAGACCGCTCGCCCCCGCAGCACGCCCCCCGATCCAGGAGAGCCCGGAAACCGTGTATACGCTTGCGCTCGGCCCTGAGTGGCTCACCCCGGACTATTTGATCTCGCACTTCGGCTTGATCGGCATCCTGGTCATCGTCTTCGCCGAGTCGGGACTCTTCGCGTTCCTGCCGGGCGACTCCCTGCTGTTCACGGCGGGTCTGCTGGTCGCGGACGGGCAGTACATCAAGCAGCCGCTCTGGCTGGTGTGCACCCTGATCGTGGCCGCCGCGATCATCGGCGACCAGGTCGGCTACATGATCGGCAAGTACTTCGGACCGAAGATCTTCAACCGGCCGAACTCCAAGCTCTTCAAGCGGGAGAACCTCGACAAGGCGCACGAGTTCATGGACCGGCACGGCCCGAAGGCCATCGTGCTCGCCCGTTTCGTGCCGATCATCCGCACCTTCGCGCCGATGGTCGCCGGCGCCGGCACGATGAAGTACCGCACCTTCCTGACGTACAACGTCATCGGCGGCATCGGCTGGGGCGCGGGCGTCACGGTCGCGGGCTACTGGCTCGGCCAGATCGAGTTCATCAAGACGAACGTCGAGCCGATCCTCGTGGGCATCGTCCTCCTCTCGGTCATCCCGGTGGTCTTCGAGGTCCTCAAGGCCCGCAAGGAGAACCAGGCGAAGGGCGCCGACGCCGACGCCGAGGCCGCAGTCGTCGCCGCCGACGGCTCCGGCCCGCAGGGACCCGGCCAGCGCGGCCGCCACGCCAAGCGCTAGACGCCCATGCGGTCCTAGTAGCCGCGGGTCCGCTTCGCCGCACGGCGTTTGGCGGCGCTCGCGGCTCCTGGGATGCGCATGAACAGCCGTGAGGTCTCCGACCCCAGGTTGACCCCGATCGCGATGGCCAGCGCGATGGCCGCGGCGTTCACCAGCGAGCCCAGCCCCTCGTTCAGCCGGTCCTCGGCGATCAGCAGCAGCCCGTAGTACGTCGCCGAGCCGGGCAGCAGCGGGCCGATGGCGGCCGTCACGTACGGCAGCGCGGAGGCGAAGCGGTAGCGGGAGAAGAGCTGCCCGAAGAGGCCCACCAGCCCGGCCGCGACGGCGGTGGACGGCACGGGCGGGATGCCGCCCGCGTGGTGCAGGGCCCCGAAGGTCACCCATGCCACCGCGCCGTTCAGCGTCACGATCCACACGGTGGAGCGTTCCTGCTGGAGCAGGATCGCGAAGGTGAACACCAGCACCATCGAGGCCGCGATCTGGATCAGCGGCCGTTCGGTGATCTGGAGGACCTCCTCCGGCCTCGGGGAGGCGTCGAACTGGAGCCCGATGTAGAGCACGACCAGGACGCCCATGATGATGCCGATGAAGAGGTACATCACCTCCAGCAGCCGGGCGGACGCCGTGATGTAGTAGCCGGTCAGGCCGTCCTGCACGGCTGCGACCAGGGCCCGCCCCGGGAGCAGCGCGAACAGCCCGCCGGTGATCACGGCGGAGGCGCGTACGTCGATGCCCGTCATGTTCAGCGCGACGCCGATCGCGGCCGGTGGCATCGCGGCGACCACGAACTGGTAGAACTCCGGCAGCCCGCGCCCGGCGCACAGCCACGCCAGCCGGTCGCCGAGGACCGCGCCGAGTGCGGCCGCGAAGAAGACCAGCACCCCGCCGCCGACCAGGACGGACGCGGCCCCGGCGAGCAGCCCGGCAGCGGCCGTGAGGACCCAGGTGGGGTACGGGTGCCGGTTGCGGCGGATCTCCGCCAGGCGCCGGTACGCCTCCTCCAGCGACACGTCGATCTCGTGCGCGCTGATGTCGTCCACCAGCCGGTACACGGCCGCCAGCCGGTTGTAGTCGGTGCCGCGGCGGCGCACGGTCCGGCTCGCCGACACCGGGTCGTCCACCAGCGAGGGCTGGTGGCTGATCGAGAGCATGGTGAAGGTGACGGTGGGCTCGCAGCGGTCCAGCCCGTAGGAGTGCGCCACGGCGAACATCGCGGCCTCCACGTCCTCGGAGCCCTCGCCGCCCGCGAGCAGCAGTTCGCCGATGCGCAGGGTCAGGTCGAGCACGCGGCCCACGGCGGGGCCGGTCTCGCTCTGCCGCTGCACGAGTTCCGGTACGGGGCGCACGTCGACCGGCATGCGCAGCATCGTGCGCATGCGGTCCTGCCAGGGGGATTCCTTCATCCGGGCGACGGGGAAGCCCTGGCCGGGGGTGTGGGCGGGCGGGGAGTGCGCGGCGCTGTAGGTGGCCGGGGTCGCGAAGGCGGATCCCTCGGGCTCGGGCTGCGCCATCTCGGCGCCCGCCGGACGGGCGAACTCGGAGGTCGGCTGGTCCTCCTCCGGAACCTCCGGTTCCATCCCGGGCGGGGGCGTGAAGGCGCTGTGCGCCTCGTCGGACTGGGGCTTGCGGTCCTCTGCCCCGTCGGCCTCCGCCACGCGTCCTCCAGTCCCGTGAGCACCTGCGGTATCAGTATGCGGAACCGTTTCATCCGCGGCGACGGCGGATCCGTTGCCCTCAGGGCAATTCAGCCTCGCCGGCGTTTGAGGCGCGGGGTCCGGGGCGGAGCCCCAGGTCCGGCGCAGCCGGCTCGCCCCGGGAACGCGACAGCGGGCGGTACCCCGCGAAGGGGTACCGCCCGCTGGCGGTGTTCGGGTGGCGGGGGCTCCGCCGGGACCCTGCGGCCAGCGCAGCGTCAGTGGTGGCCGCCCTGCGCCTCGAGGCGCTTGTACGAGGCCTCGATCTCGGCCTCGGCCTCGGTGCGGCCGACCCAGTTCGCGCCCTCGACCGACTTGCCCGGCTCCAGGTCCTTGTAGACCTCGAAGAAGTGCTGGATCTCCAGGCGGTCGAACTCGGACACGTGGTGGATGTCGCGCAGGTGCTCGACCCGCGGGTCGGAGGCCGGCACGCACAGCAGCTTGTCGTCGCCGCCCGCCTCGTCCGTCATGCGGAACATGCCGATGGCGCGGCACTTGATCAGGCAGCCCGGGAAGGTCGGCTCGTCGAGGATGACCAGCGCGTCCAGCGGGTCGCCGTCCTCGCCGAGGGTGTTCTCGACGAAGCCGTAGTCGGCCGGGTAGCTGGTCGAGGTGAAGAGGCGACGGTCCAGACGGATCCGGCCGGTCTCGTGGTCCACCTCGTACTTGTTCCGCGAACCCTTGGGGATCTCGATGGTGACGTCGAACTCCACGTCCTGCTCCTCCATGATCAGCTTCATTGCTTCGAGACTGCGTCGATTCAACTGCGTGCGCGTCCGGCCCAGCCCTGCCGGGTGGGGTGCCATGCTCGCGGCAAGACGCAGTGGTTAAGTGTCCCTCACGCATATGTGTGATCGCGAAAGGGGCTGGTCCGAGGTGCCATTGGTCAAGACGTGGCAGCTCATCGCGGGGTCGGCCGTGACCGGCCTCGCCCTGTCGGTGGCAGCGGTGGCCGCCGCCGGTCCTTGGGACTCCGGCCAGCGTAAGGCCGAGCGGGACGCAGCCGCCTCCTGGGGCCGTACGGGTGGCGCAGATCACGGTGCCGGGGCCGGCTCCGGGGCCCTCCCGCAGGCCGCGCCCAGTGCCCCCGGGGTGCTGGGCGGGATCGGCCCCGGCGCCCCGCGCCCGCAGCAGCCGGCCGTACCCGCCACCTCGGAGGGGCTCGCCGCCGCGCTGAAGCCGCTGCTCGCGGACCCCGCGCTCGGCAGCGTCCGTACCGCCTCCGTCGTCGACACCGCGACCGGGCAGGTGCTCTACGAGTCCGGGGCGCGGGACGCGATGACCCCCGCCTCCACCGTCAAGATCGCCACCGCGGCGGCGGCGCTGGCCGCACTCGGACCCGAGCACCGGATCAGGACCACCGTGATGCCCGGCGCCGCCCCCGGACAGATCGTCCTGGTCGGCGGCGGCGACCCCTCCCTCACCGCGAAGGAGAAGAGCCCCGCCGGATCCGGCGGCAGCCTCGTCGCGCTCGCCGCCGACACCAAGCAGGCCCTCAAGGCCGCCGGCACCGACACCGTGACCCTGGCCTACGACGACAGCCTCTACGCCGGCCCCGCCCGCCACCCGATCGGCGTCAACCCCAACATCGCCCCGGTGACCGCCCTGACGGCCGACGAGGGCCGCCCCGACGACTCCACTGCCGGACCCGTGGAGCGCGCCGAGGACCCGTCCAAGGAGGCCGCCCGCGCCTTCCGCACCCTGCTGGCGGAGCGCGGCATCAAGGTCACGGGCGAACCGGCCAGGGCCAAGCCCGCCGCCGGCGCCCAGCCGCTGGCCGTCACCCTCTCCACCTCGGTGGCCGGGCTCGTCGAGCGGATGCTGACCAACAGCGACAACGACATCGCCGAGGCCCTCGCCCGGCAGACCGCCCTCGCCTCGGGCCGGCCCGCCAGCTTCGAAGGCGCCGAGAAGGCCGTCACCGACCGGCTCGCCGCCCTCGGGGTCGACGTGGGCGGCTCCCGCTTCGCCGACGGCAGCGGCCTGAACCGCGCCGACAAGGTCACCGCCGGCCTGCTCACCGGACTCCTCACCCGGGCCGCCGACCCCCGGCACCCCGAGCTGCGGCCGGTCCTCACCGGACTGCCCGTCGCCGGATTCACCGGGACCCTGCGCACCCGGAACTCCGGCAGCTCCCCGGCCGCGGGCCTGCTCCGGGCCAAGACCGGCACCCTGACCGGCGTGAACTCCCTCTCCGGGACCGTCGTCGACTCCTCCGGCCGGCTCCTCGCCTTCGCCTTCCTGACCGCGAACAGCGCCGACGGCCCGGCCGCCGAGAAGGGCCTCGACAAGCTGGCCGCCGCCGTCGCGAGCGCCTCGTAGGGGGTCCGCGGGACGGCCGGTCCACGTACGGTTGACGCATGACGAGCATCAGTGGTGCGGAGATGGTCGACTGGAACCTCGCGGTGGCGACCGCGACCCGGCTGGTACGCCCCGGCCCGGAGGTCAGCCGGGACGAGGCCCGGGCCGTCGTCGCCGAGCTGCGCGGGCACGCCAGGACCTCGGAACGGCACGTGCGCGAGTTCACCCGGATGATCGCGGAAGGCTCCGCCGTCCCCGACACCCCCGTCCTGGTCGTCGACCGGGCCGGCTGGATCAGGGCCAACGTCGCCGGATTCCGCGAGCTGCTCCAGCCGCTCCTCGGCAGGATGCAGGACCGCCGCGCGAGCGCCCCCGGCGGAGCCGTCCTCGGCGCGTTCGGCGGCAAGGTCACCGGCGTCGAGCTGGGCATGCTGCTGAGCTTCCTGGCCTCCCGGGTCCTGGGCCAGTACGAGACCTTCGCACCGGTCTCCCGCGACCTGCCGGCCTCCGCCGCAGGCGGCCGGCTGCTGCTCGTCGCCCCGAACATCGTGCACGTCGAGCGCGAGCTGGAGGTGAACCCGCACGACTTCCGGCTGTGGGTCTGCCTGCACGAGGAGACGCACCGTACGCAGTTCACGGCCGTCCCGTGGCTCCGCGACCACCTCGAAGGCGAAATCCAGACGTTTCTCGGCGCCACCGAGGTGGACCCCATGACCGTCCTGGAACGCCTCCGGGAGGCCGTCCAGTCCTTCGCCGGCGCCCGCCCCGACGCCGAGCGCGGCGACGAGGGGCGCTCCCTCGTCGAGCTCGTGCAGACCCCCGAACAGCGCGAGATCCTCGGCCGCCTCACCGCCGTCATGTCCCTGCTGGAGGGCCATGCCGACTTCGTGATGGACGGGGTCGGCCCCCAGGTGGTGCCCTCGGTCGCCGAGATCCGCGAGAAGTTCCAGCAGCGCCGGGCCCGCGGAGCGGGCCACCTCGACGCCGCCCTGCGCAAGCTCCTCGGCCTCGACGCCAAGCTGCGCCAGTACCGCGACGGAGAGCGCTTCGTACGCGCCGTCGTCGGCCAGGTGGGCATGGACGGCTTCAACCGCGTCTGGACCTCCCCGAACACACTGCCGACCAAGGCCGAGATCGCCAACCCCGCCGACTGGGTGGCGCGAGTACACCGCAAGGGGAGCGAAGGAAGCGAAGAAAGCTGACGCGGGGCGCGTAAACATGTCTCACTGGGGGAAGCAGCATCACCCGTCCGAGGGACCGTGGGCCGTGCAAGGGCGTGCGATGCTCGGGGAACGGCTCGGTTCTGTCACCATCGACGCACTCTGAGTGACATCCTCCCGTTCCGCGGAAGCAGCCGGGCACCACCCCGGCACCCCCAGCACACACCACCCCAACGCCTCCGAGGCATCCGAACACCATCGAAGGGCACCGGACATGGGTCCCCATCCTGCGGTCGCGGCGATACGCCTGGCGGTCCGCCGCGTTCTCCACGACGTCCTCACCGACCTCACCGACCTCTCCCGGACTCCGTCCGGGGCTGCCTCCTGCGCCGACCCTCGCACCCCCGGGGGCACCCTGCCACTCGTCCTCGTCGCCTGCTCCGGTGGCGCCGACTCCATGGCGCTCGCCTCGGCCCTCGCCTTCGAGGCCCCCAAACTCGGCATCCGGGCCGGCGGCGTCACCGTCGACCACGGGCTCCAGGCCGGCTCCGACCTGCGCGCCGCCGAGGTCGTCACCCGCATGACCGCCCTCGGCCTCGACCCGGTCGAGTCCGTCGCCGTGCGCGTCGGCCGGGACGGCGGCCCCGAGGCCGCGGCCCGCGACGCCCGCTACGGGGCCCTGGACGAGGCCGCCGACCGCCTGGGCGCCGCCGCCGTGCTGCTCGGCCACACCCGGGACGATCAAGCCGAAACCGTCCTGCTGGGTCTGGCCCGCGGCTCCGGCATCCGCTCGCTCTCCGGCATGCCGGAAGTCTCGGGCGGGCCCGGCGGCCCCGGCCGCGGCCACCGCTACCGCCGCCCCTTCCTCCAGATCGACCGGCAGACCGCCCGCAAGGCCTGCATGGTCCAGTCCCTCCCCGTCTGGGACGACCCGCACAACATCGACCCCGCCTACACCCGCTCCCGCCTGCGCCACGAGGGACTGCCCGCCCTGGAGAAGGCGCTGGGCAAGGGGGTCGTCGAGGCACTGGCCCGCACCGCCCAGCTCTCCCGTGACGACGCCGACGCCCTGGACGCCTGGGCCGCCGAAGCGGAGAGCGGCGTACGGGACGAGGACGGCCGTCTGGAGTGCGCCAAGCTGTACGCCCTGCCCCCGGCCGTACGCCGCCGCGTGCTGCGCAGGGCCGTGGTCGCCGCCGGCTCCCCCGCGGGCTCCCTCTTCGCCCGCCACATCGAGGAAGTCGACCGGCTCATCACCGGATGGCGCGGTCAGGGCGCCATCAATCTGCCCGGCCGGGTCGAGGCCCAGCGGCAGGGTGGCAGACTTGTCATCCGGCAGGGCTGATTGGTGCTGAAACACGGCTGAGTCCTCCGGGGGCACCCCCCGGAGCCCCGGCCGACAACGAAAGTGATGCGGGTGGACGAGAAGGACATGGGCGGCGACCTCCAGTCGGTGCTCATCACCAAGGAAGAGATCGACGCGAAGCTGGCCGAGCTGGCCGCGAAGATCGACGCGGAGTACGCGGGCAAGGACCTGCTCATCGTCGGCGTCCTCAAGGGCGCGGTGATGGTGATGGCGGACCTGGCGCGTGCCGTGTCCACCCCGCTCACCATGGACTGGATGGCGGTGTCCTCGTACGGCGCCGGGACCCAGTCCTCCGGCGTGGTGCGGATCCTCAAGGACCTGGACACCGACATCAAGGACAAGCACGTCCTGATCGTCGAGGACATCATCGACTCGGGCCTGACGCTGTCCTGGCTGCTGTCGAACCTGGGCTCGCGCCAGCCGGCCTCCCTGGAGGTCGTCACGCTGCTGCGCAAGCCCGAGGCGGCGAAGGTCGCGATCGACGTGAAGTGGGTCGGCTTCGACATCCCGAACGAGTTCGTCGTGGGCTACGGCCTCGACTACGCGGAGAAGTACCGCAACCTGCCGTTCGTGGGCACGCTCGCCCCGCACGTCTACGGCGGCTGATCCCGCTCCCGCCCCCGGGGAACCCCGCGAGCTCCGGGGAACCTGGGGGCGATTCCCGCCGTTGGAGCAGGGGAAGGCGGGTCTGTCAGCCGTCCCACAGGGCCGCGGGTGACAATACAGGGGTACATTCCGAAGAACAGTCTTTACTCACAGCAGCATTTACCTACGGGCAGGAGGGACGGGGTGCCTGGCGCCCCGTATGGATGGACGTGAAGCGATACTTCCGTGGGCCGGTCATGTGGATCGTGCTGGCCGTCCTCGCCGTGGTCGTGTTGATGAATGTCGTCGGCTCCGGCGGCGGCTACAAGTCGGTGGACACCAGCGAGGTCATCAAGGCGATCAACAGTGGTCAGGTGGAGACAGCCAAGCTGACCACCGGCGACAGCCAGATGATCAAGATCGAGCTGAGCGAAGGCCAGAAGCTCGGCAAGCACGACGGCACCAAGTTCCAGGCCAACTACATCGGGGATCAGGGCGTCCAGCTCGCCCAGAACCTCCAGACCAAGTACGAAGCCGGTCAGATCCAGGACGGGTACTCCGTCACTCCGGACAAGACCAGCCCGTTCCTGAGCGTGCTGCTCTCGCTCCTGCCCTTCGTCCTCATCGTCGTTGTCTTCCTGTTCCTGATGAACCAGATGCAGGGCGGCGGCTCCCGGGTCATGAACTTCGGGAAGTCCAAGGCCAAGCTCATCACCAAGGACACCCCGAAGACGACGTTCGCCGATGTGGCGGGCTCGGACGAGGCCGTCGAGGAGCTCCACGAGATCAAGGAGTTCCTCCAGGAGCCGGCGAAGTTCCAGGCCGTCGGCGCCAAGATCCCCAAGGGTGTGCTGCTGTACGGCCCGCCCGGCACCGGAAAGACCCTGCTCGCGCGCGCCGTCGCGGGCGAGGCCGGTGTGCCCTTCTACTCGATCTCCGGATCCGACTTCGTCGAGATGTTCGTCGGTGTCGGTGCCTCGCGTGTCCGTGACCTGTTCGAGCAGGCCAAGGCCAACGCGCCGGCGATCGTCTTCGTCGACGAGATCGACGCCGTCGGCCGGCACCGCGGTGCGGGTCTCGGCGGCGGTCACGACGAGCGCGAGCAGACCCTCAACCAGCTGCTGGTCGAGATGGACGGCTTCGACGTGAAGGGCGGGGTCATCCTGATCGCCGCCACGAACCGTCCGGACATCCTCGACCCGGCGCTGCTGCGCCCGGGCCGCTTCGACCGGCAGATCGCGGTCGACCGCCCGGACATGCAGGGCCGTCTGGAGATCCTCAAGGTCCACCAGAAGGGCAAGCCGGTCGCTCCGGACGTCGACCTGGGCGCCGTCGCCCGTCGCACGCCCGGCTTCACCGGTGCCGATCTCTCCAACGTCCTGAACGAGGCCGCGTTGCTCACGGCCCGCTCGGACAAGAAGCTGATCGACAACCACTCGCTGGACGAGGCGATCGACCGCGTCGTGGCGGGTCCGCAGAAGCGGACCCGGATCATGTCGGACCGGGAAAAGAAGATCACCGCGTACCACGAGGGCGGACACGCCCTGGTCGCGGCGGCTTCCCCGAACTCCGACCCGGTCCACAAGATCACGATCCTGTCCCGCGGCCGGGCCCTGGGTTACACCATGGTCCTGCCCGACGAGGACAAGTACTCGACCACGCGCAACGAGATGCTCGACCAGCTGGCGTACATGCTGGGCGGGCGCGCGGCCGAGGAGCTGGTCTTCCACGACCCGACGACGGGCGCGGCGAACGACATCGAGAAGGCCACCGCCACGGCGCGGGCCATGGTCACGCAGTACGGCATGACCGAGCGTCTCGGTGCGATCAAGTTCGGCGGCGACAACACCGAGCCGTTCCTGGGGCGCGAGATGGCGCACCCGCGGGACTACTCGGAAGAGGTCGCGGCGCTGGTCGACGAAGAGGTCAAGAAGCTCATCGAGACCGCGCACAACGAGGCCTGGGAGATCCTCGTCGAGAACCGTGACGTTCTCGACAACCTGGTCCTCGCGCTGCTGGAGAAGGAGACGCTGAACAAGGAGCAGATCGCCGAGATCTTCTCGACGATCGTGAAGCGTCCGGCCCGCCCCGCGTGGACCGGCTCCTCCCGCCGCACCCCCTCCACCCGTCCGCCGGTGCTCTCTCCCAAGGAGCTCCAGCTGACGAACTCGGCGAACGGCACGTCGGCCACCGTCGCGCCGGTCTCCACGGAGAAGGGCATCGAGGTGGTCCCGGAGGACCGCGCCGAGTAGTCGGCGGCTCGACCCACCCGGAATGGAAGCCGCGCCCCCCAGGTTCTAGCCTGGGGGGCGCGGCACATTTGTACGACCCGCGCATGCGGACAGGAACGAGGATGAGATGACCGACCCGGTGACCTTGAGCGGTGACGAGGGCACGATCGGCGAGTTCGACGAGAAGCGGGCCGAGGCGGCGGTCCGAGAGCTCCTGATCGCGGTCGGCGAGGATCCGGACCGGGAGGGGCTCCTGGAGACCCCGGCCCGGGTGGCGCGGGCGTACCGGGAGATTCTGGCCGGTCTGTGGCAGAAGCCCGAGGATGTGCTGACCACGGTGTTCGACCTGGGACACGATGAGCTGGTCCTGGTGAAGGACATCGAAATCGTCTCTCTGTGCGAGCACCACCTGCTGCCGTTCCACGGCGTCGCCCACGTCGGCTACATCCCGTCGGACAACGGCAAGATCACCGGACTGTCGAAGCTGGCCCGCCTCGTGGACGTCTACGCCCGCCGACCGCAGGTGCAGGAACGTCTGACCACCCAGATAGCGGACTCCCTGATGGAGATCCTCGACGCGCGCGGCGCGATCGTGGTGATCGAGGCCGAGCACATGTGCATGTCGGTCCGCGGCATCCGCAAGCCGGGTGCCAAGACCACCACGTCCGCGGTCCGCGGCCAGCTCCGTGCCACGGCCACCCGAGCCGAGGCGATGAGCCTCATCATGGCGCGCTAACCGGACGGTCGGTGCTGCCCGCTACGGTCCCCCTCCGTGACCTCACGGAGGGGGACCGATGTTTTGGGGGGCACTCACGCGCGGGCAGAGGCTTCCGGGGTGTCGTCGTCCTCCGGGAGCCTGAGGACGTGCTCCAGGAAGAGGGCGGCGGCGATGACCGCCACGCCCGCCAGGACCGAGAAGCCGGCGTACCAGGCCTGCTCGCGGCGGGCGGCGACGTCGAGGGAGTCGATGAGCAGGAAGACGCCCACACCGCCGTACATGCCCGCCACCAGCGCCGCCACCAGGGCGCTGGCCTGGCCGAAGACCACCGCGCGGGCCGCCATCAGCGGCTCGACGCCCTTGGCCCCGGGCCGGCGCTCGCGCTGGGCCTTCAGGCGGGAACGCAGCGACAGGGCCGTGGCCAGTAGCACCGCCGCGATGACGCCCAGGACGATCGGCGCGGCCAGCGGAACGCCCGGCAGCGTGCCGTACGCGTTCCACAGCCGGGCGCCCGCCCAGGACAGGACCCCGGCGACCACGAAGATGCCCGCCAGGACCGCCGGCCTCAGTTGCTTCACTTGCCCGTTCCCCGCTTTCCGCGCTGATCCGTCAGGCAGTCCACAGGGTAACGATTACTCCGGGAGACGGAGTTCCAGGTCGGGGCGCGGCGTGACGCCGCTCAGGCCGATTCCGGCCAGGAGCGTGGCGACCGGGCCCTGGCCCGGGAGCTGGGCCTCCGGGTCGATGTCGTGCCAGGGGGCCAGCACGAAGGCGCGCTGGTGGGCGCGCGGGTGCGGGAGGGTGAGGACGGGGTCGTCGGAGACCGTGTCGGCGTACGCGACGATGTCGACGTCGATCGTGCGCGGGCCCCACCGCTCCTCGCGGACGCGGTCGAAGGCTTCCTCGATGGCGTGGCCGCGCTCCAGGAGCGAGGACGGGGGCAGGGTGGTCTTCACGGCGACGACCGCGTTGAAGTACGCGGGCTGCGAGCCGGGCTCGACGCCCCAGGGTTCGGTCTCGTAGACCGGCGAGACGGCCTTGACCCGCAGGCCCGGGGTGTCGCCGAGGGCGTCGATGGCGCCCTGGAGGGTCTCCAGCCGGTTGCCGAGGTTCGCGCCGAGCGCGATGACGGCCCATTTCGGGTTGGACAGGGTGACGTCCGCCGCGTCGACCGCCTCGACGACGGAGGCGGGTACCGGCTGGACGGTGGGGTCGCTCTGAGCGTTCAGTCCGTTGTTCATGCGCGGCTCCGGGTGATCGTGATGGTCACGTCGTCGAAGGGGACGGTGATGGGCGCGTCCGGCTTGTGGACGACGACCTCCACCTGTGCCACCGCTTCGTGCTTGAGGCACTGCTGAGCGATCCGCTCGGCCAGGGTCTCGATCAGGTCGACGGGCTCTCCCTGGACCACGTCGACGACCTCCTCGGCGACGACCCCGTAGTGCACGGTCTTCGCCAGGTCGTCTCCGGCCGCCGCGGGGCGGGTGTCGAGGTGCAGCACGAGGTCGACGATGAAGGTCTGGCCTTCCTCGCGTTCCCGGGGGAAGACGCCGTGGTGCCCGCGAGCCTTGAGGCCGCGCAGCGCGACACGATCCACGCGAATCACTCCTGCTTTCGTAGGTGCTTCCGGTCCCGGGACTCCCCGGGGCCATGGGCCTACGCCGAGTGCGGTCGGCGTCGTCCGTCTTCGAATTTACCTGCGAAATACTCCGGATCCCGCCGGAGGGGTCAGGCGGCGTCGTCCTCGTCGTCGTCGTCGGACTCCGTGAGCACGGGAGAACCGTGGTGGGACCAGAGCCGCCAGCCCTCGGATGTGCGTCGGAACACATTCGTGGCGACGACCAGCTGGCCGACCAGTGGGCCGAGCTCCCCGCCGTCCTCGGCGGGTCCCCCGCTGAGGATGTTCTCCGTACAGGTCACCAGGGCGGTGTCGCCTATCACGGCCACCTTGGTGTCGGTGAGGAAGAACTGGATGTAGTCGGTGTGGGACATGATCAGCGCGTACGAGCGCAGCACCTCGCCGCGGCCCGAGAGCACCGGCCAGCCGGGGTGCACGCAGGAGATCTCGTCGTCCAGCCAGAGCGCCGACAGTGAGTCGAAGTCCCCCTGCTCCATTGCCTCGTAGAAGGCCGTGTTGACCTCTTCGACCGCTTCGATGTCGGTTCTGCTCACGGTGCTCCTTGTCGGTCGGTGAGGATCAGAGTGCCCCTTCCACGGCGCGGGCCACCCGAACCGCGTCCGCGGTCGCCCGTACCTCATGGACCCGTACGGCCCAGGCGCCCTGGTGCGCCGCGATCGCGGAGACGGCGGCCGTGGCGGCGTCACGCTCGCGGGCGGGCGGCGGGGCCGCGCCGTCACCGCCGGCCAGGATGCGGCCGAGGAAACGCTTCCTCGACGCGGCGACGAGCAGCGGGAAGCCCAGCGCGCGCAGCTCGGGCAGGTGGGCGACCAGAGCCAGGTCGTGGGCGGCCTTCTTGGCGAAGCCGAGGCCCGGGTCGACGAGGAGCCGCTCGGGGGCGATCCCGCCGGCCACGACGGCGTCGATCCGGGCCCGGAGCTCGGCGGTGACCTCGGCGAGCACGTCCTCGTAGACGGCGAGGCTGTTCATGTCGGCGCTGAAGCCGCGCCAGTGCATCACCACGAAGGGCACCTCGGCGGCGGCGACGGCCGGGATCATCTCCGGGTCGGCGAGTCCGCCGCTGACGTCGTTGACCAGTACGGCGCCGGCGGCGACGGCCCGGGCGGCGACGGTGGCGCGCATGGTGTCCACGGAGACGGCGACGCCCTCGGAGGCCAGGCCGCGCACCACGGGGACGACGCGGCGCAGCTCCTCCTCCTCGTCGACGCGGGAGGCGCCGGGGCGGGTGGACTCGCCGCCGACGTCGATGAGGTCGGCGCCCTGTGCGACGAGGTCGAGGCCGCGCTTGACGGCCGCGGTGGTGTCGAACCAGCGGCCGCCGTCGGAGAAGGAGTCGGGGGTGACGTTGACGACGCCCATGACCGCGCAGCGGTCCCATTCCGGCAGACCTGCGACCCGGCCCCTGCCGGTGGCTCCGCGCTTGATGTTCATAGCTTCCAGGGTAGGGCTGACCTGGACACCGGCCTGCCGGGGCTCCTGGGGCTCCGCCCCAGACCCCGCGCCTCAAACGCCGGCGGGGCTGGGGGTTGTCTCCGGGCTCCGCCCCAGACCCCGCGCCTCAAACGCCGGCGGGGCTGGGGTTCGTCTCCGGGCAGCGCCCCGGGCCCGGTCCGGGCTCAGGCCGCCTGGACCTCGCGTTCGGCCTGCTGCGGCACGGATGCCATGTGGTGGTGCGCACAGGTGCGGACCGGCTTGGGGCGGCGGCGGCTGGCGAAGAGCCGCGGCAGGGCCAGCGTCACGAAGCCCTCGGCCTGCATCGCGGCGAAGCCGATGCGGGGCAGGTCGCGGGTGGTGCGGAAGACCACGAAGCGGGGCTCCCAGCGGGGGCGGAACTTCGCGTTGAACTTGTAGAGGGACTCGATCTGGAACCAGCGGGAGAGGAAGACCAGCAGGTTCCGCCACATCCGCAGCACCGGGCCGGCGCCGATCTTCTCGCCGCGGGCGAGGGCGGAGCGGAACATCGCGAAGTTCAGCGAGACCTTCTCGATCTTCAGCGCGGGGGCGGCCTCCAGGGAGGCCACGATCAGCAGCTCGTTCATGCCGGGGTCGGCGGCGCGGTCGCGGCGCATCAGCTCCAGCGACATGCCGTCGGTGCCCCACGGGACGAAGTGCAGGACGGCCTTCAGGTCGCCGAAGGGGCTGGTGTCGCCCTCCTCCACCCGGTGGGCGGTGGCGATGAAGCAGTCGCCGTCGCCCGGGTCGCCGACCCGGCCCAGCGCCATCGAGAAGCCGCGCTCGGTGTCGGTGCCGCGCCAGGCCTCGGCGGCGCCGCGCACCTGCTCCAGCTCGGTCTCGGTCAGCTCGCTGACCCGGCGGACCTTGGTGGTGTAGCCGTTGCGCTCGATGCGCTTCACCATTTGGCGGACATTGCGCATGGCGCGGCCCGAGAGGGAGAAGTCTTTGACATCGACAATCGCCTCGTCACCCAGCTCCAGGGCGTCGAGACCGGTCTCGCGGGTCCAGACCTCGCCGCCGGTCTCGCTGCAGCCCATGACGGCCGGGGTCCAGGAGTGGGCCTTGGCCTCCTCCATGAACCGCTCGATCGCGCCCGGCCAGGCCTCGACGTCGCCGATGGGGTCGCCGGAGGCCAGCATCACGCCGGAGACGACGCGGTAGGTGACGGCGGCCTTGCCGCTGGGGGAGAAGACGACGGCCTTGTCGCGGCGGAGCGCGAAGTGGCCCAGCGAGTCGCGCCCGCCGTGCTTGGCGAGCAGCCCGCGCAGCTTGGCCTCGTCGTCGGCGGTGAGCCGGGCGGCCGGGTGCTCGGGGCGGAAGGCCAGGTACATGGTGGTGAGGGCGGTCAGCATGCCGAGGGCGCCGAGGGAGTACCCGACGGTCCAGGACACCCGGCCGGCGTAGTCGACGGGGCCCTCGAAGCCGAAGAGGCCGTAGACGACGTGCGTGATCTGCTCGTACAGGCTCGGGTTGCCGACGACCTTGCCCGGGTGGACGTTGACGATGACCAGTCCCAGTCCGATGGAACCGGCGCTCATCAGCACGAAGTTCGCGAGCGCCTTCCAGCGGCTGCGCGGATCGGGCAGCGCCTTGAATTCACCCTGGTGGCGCAGGAGCAGCGCGAGGAGCACCGCCGCGATGACCACACCGGTGATGGAGTGGCGGTACATGAACTGCGCCGCCGCGCCCGCGGGCAGCAGGACGACAGCGGCGCGCCAGGCCCGCCGCTTGTGCCGCTTGAGGCCGTGGGCGAGCAGCAGGAGCAGTACGCCCGCGCTGATGGAGAGGGCCGCCGCGAACGGGCCCAGGGAACCGGGCAGTACCTCCGTGACCGCGTGGATCCGGCTGTGCCGGAAGCGCGGGAAGACACCTGCCGCGATGTCCAGAAGGCCGACGATCATGACGGCCGTACCTACCAGGCCGGGCACCGACTCCGGCTGTGGGCCTCGGAGGATTCGGCGGACCCTGCTCGGAACCTGTCCCGACTTATCGCCATCTATCCTGCTAGACATCGCTTCCCGTTGCTCCGCGAGTGATCATGTGGCCGAAGGCCGCGACAGCCTCCGGTGTGTGGTGCGTCCCTTAGGACGACATCGACGAGGAGCGGGTTCACTCTTTCGTCGGAAAAAAACTGTCCTGCCACCAGAAAGTCGACTGACTGCTCATGGGTCTCACGAGTAATACGGTTCTGGCGTTGGCCATCTTCGCCGGTGTGCTGCTGTTCGCGGCCACGGTCTGGTTCTGGCCGAAGCTCTCGGGCCGCACGTGGCGCGCGTTCGCGGGCCGGATCGGGCTCCTGCTGGCGACCCAGCTGGCGCTGTTCTCGGCTGTGGGTCTGGCGGCTAACAAGTCGTTCCTCTTCTACGGTTCCTGGGCCGACCTGCTCGGTCAGGAGACGTCGATGGGCAAGGTCGTCGACCACTCGATGAGCAGCAAGGACATCAAGGTCGTCGACAAGCAGGAGCTGGACGTCCCCGGCGGCGCCAAGCCCCAGGTCGGCGGTCAGATCCTGAAGGTTGCCATAACCGGGCAGAAGTCGAAGATTTCGAGCCCCGGCTACGTGTGGCTGCCGCCGGAGTACTTCCAGCCGCAGCACAAGGACGAGAACTTTCCGGCGTCCATCGTCCTGACGGGTTACCCGGGCACCGCCGAGAACCTGATCAAAGGGCTCGACTACCCCATGAAGGCCTTCAGCCTGTCCAAGTCGGGCAAGATGAAGCCGATGATCCTGGTCATGCTGCGCCCGACGGTCGCGCCGCCGCGTGACACCGAGTGCGTCGACATACCCGGTGGCCCGCAGACCGAGACCTTCTTCGGCGAGGACCTCCCGCAGGCCATCACCTCCACCTTCCGGGTCGGCAAGAAGCCCGAGAACATGGGCTTCATCGGCAACTCCACCGGCGGATACTGCGCCCTGAAGATCGCCGCGCACTATCCGGAGACCTTCGGCGCCGCCGCGGGTCTGTCCGCGTACTACGACGCCCCGGACGACCCGACGACCGGTGACCTGTTCCACGGGGACGAGAAGCTGAAGAAGCGTGCGAACGTCCTACAGAGCATCGAGAACAAGAAGCCGAGCGGTACGTCCTTCCTCGTCACCAGCAGCGAGCAGGGCGAGCCGAACCTCGGCGACACCAGGAAGTTCATCAAGAAGGTGAAGGGCCCGGACCGGGTCTCCTCGATCATCCTCGACAGCGGTGGCCACAACTTCAACACGTGGCGGCGCGAGATCCCGCCGATGCTGGTGTGGATGAGCGGTCGCATCCAGGCCTGACATCCGCCTGACCATCCGCCAGAGCACCCGTGACCGGCCCTTCGAGGCCGGTCACAGCCTTTTCCGAGACCGGTACCACCGGGGCCGCTACGCCTCCTGTAGTCGGGCCCGCCGCAGCGCGCGGTGGACGCCCTCCGGGGTCAGTACGCCGACCAGCGCGCCGGAATCCGGGTCGGTGACCCCGATCCGGCCCGAGTCCTCCTGCAGCAGGGTGGAGAGGGCCTCGCGCAGCGTCGCCCCCAGCTCCACCGCCGCCTCCGGCGCCTTCCCGTCCGCCGTCGCCAGGTCGGCCGCCTCGACCGCGGTGACCGCGAGCCGTTTGAGCCCCCGGTCGGCGCCGACGAAGGAGGCCACGTACGGGGTGGCCGGCGCCCCGAGCACCACCGCCGGGCGGGCGAACTGCTCGATGGTGCCCGTGCCGTAGACGGCGATCCGGTCGCCGAGCCGGATCGCCTCCTCCAGGTCGTGGGTGACCAGCAGGATCGTTTTGCGCACCGTCTTCTGCAGCGTCAGGAACTCGTTCTGCAACCGCTCGCGCACCACCGGGTCCACCGCCCCGAACGGCTCGTCCATCAGCAGCACCGGCGGATCGGCGGCCAGCGCGCGGGCCACGCCGACGCGCTGGCGCTGCCCGCCCGACAGCTGCTGCGGGTACCGGCCCCCGTACACGGCCGGGTCCAGCCCCACCAGTTCGAGCAGCTCGGCCGCCCGCGCGCGGGCCTTGGCCTTCGGCGTGCCGATCAGCTGCGGCACGGTCGCCGTGTTCTCCAGCACCGTCTTGTGCGGGAACAGCCCGACCTGCTGGATGACGTACCCGATCCGGCGGCGCAGCTCGACGGGGTCGGCGGCCGCGATGTCCTCGCCGTTCAGCAGGATCCGGCCGGACGTCGGGTCGATCAGCCGGTTGACCATCTTCATGGTGGTCGTCTTGCCGCAGCCGGACGGCCCCACGAGCGTGACCAGCTCACCCTCCGCCACCTCGAAGGACAGGTCCTCGACGGCTGTCGTCCCGTCGGGGTAACGCTTGGTCACGTGCTCGAATCGGATCACAAGGCCATCTTTCCGCACGGGCGCCGCCGATATGTGAAGGGCGTGTTGCCCCGCTGCGAAGGATTCCGGCCATCGAGGGTGCCGGGGGTTATGGTCGCTCCTGGCCGTGTGATCGCAAGACGTACGTTCGGTGACGGGGGGTGAGGGGCATGGCCGGGCGCAGCTGTCTCGTGGCGAACGACTGGATCTGCTGGGACTACGTCTCCTCCCGCTCCCGGGAACTGACCGACGCCACCCTCGAACACGTCTGGATCACGGGCGTGTCCGTCCTGATCGGCATCGCCGTGTCCGTGCCGCTCGCCCTGCTGGCCCGCCGCGGCCGCCGCTGGGCGGCGCCCGTGCTGGCCTTCACCACCCTGCTCTACACGATCCCCTCGCTGGCCATGTTCTCCCTGCTGCTGCCCTTCTTCGGCCTCTCGGCGGCGCTGGTGGTGACCGGGCTGGTGCTGTATTCGCTGACGATCCTGGTCCGCAACGTGCTGGCCGGGCTGGAAGCCGTCCCCGAGGACGTACGGGAGGCCGCGCGCGGCATGGGGTACGGCCCGGGGCGGCTGCTGTGGCAGGTCGAACTGCCGCTGGCGCTGCCCGCGCTGCTCGCCGGCGTACGGATCGCCACCGTCTCGACGGTCGCGCTGACCACGGTCGGCTCCATCGTCGGCAAGGGCGGCCTCGGCAATCTCATCGCCCCGGCGGTGAACAGCTCCTTCAAGGCCCAGGTGCTGACCGCCTCGGTGCTGTGCGTGCTGCTCGCACTCGTGGCCGACCTGCTGCTGCTCGGGGTGGAGCGGCTGCTCACGCCGTGGACCCGGGCCGGAGCCCGGCCGGCGGCTTCGGCCTCGGCTTCCGGTTCGACTTCGGCTTCGGCTTCGGCCTCGGCTCCGGCGAAGGAGGTCTGAGGCCGTGGGCGTTCTGGGCGAGGCCTGGGACTGGCTGGCGGACGGCGCCAACTGGTCGGGCGAGAGCGGTGTCTGGCACCGGCTCGGCGAGCACGTCTACGTCAGCGGCGTCGCGCTGGCGATCGCCTGCGCGGTGGCGCTGCCGATCGGGCTGTTCCTCGGCCACCTCGGCAAGGGCGGCACCCTCGCGATCAACATCTCCAACATCGGCCGGGCCGTTCCCGTCTTCGCGGTGCTCGCGCTGTTCATGGTCTCGCCGCTGCGCAACGCGGGCTACCTGCCGACCATCGCCGCGCTCGTGCTCTTCGCCGTCCCGCCGCTGCTGACGAACGCGTACGTCGGCATGCGCCAGGTGGACCGCTCGGTGGTGGAGGCCGCCCGCGGCATGGGCATGTCCGGCGGCCAGCTCTTCCTGCGCGTCGAACTGCCGCTCGCCCGGGGCCTGGTGATGACCGGGCTGCGCTCGGGCGCCGTGCAGGTCATCGCGACGGCCACGATCGCCGCCATGGTCGGCCAGGGCGGCCTCGGCCGGATCATCACCGCCGGCTTCAACACGTACGACACCCCGCAGGTCGTCGCGGGCGCCCTGCTGGTGGCGGCGCTGGCCCTGCTGGTGGAGGGCGTGCTGGTGGCGGCGGACCGGCTGCTGCCGCGGACGGCGGCGTCCCGCTGATGACTGTCCATCGTCTCGAACGGAGTACATCCATGAGCAAGACCACGCGCGTCCTCGGCGCGTCCCTGGGCGTCCTGGCGCTGACGGTGTCGCTGGCCGCGTGCGGCGGCGACAGCCTGGAGAAGAGCAAGGACGGCGGCTCGGCCGCCTCGTCCGGATCCTCCACGGCCCCGGGGGGCGGCAAGGGCAGCCTGGTGATCGGCGCCGCCGGGTTCACCGAGTCGAACGTGCTGGCGGAGCTGTACGCGCAGGTCCTCAAGGACGCGGGCTTCAGCACGTCGGTCAAGACGGTCAACAACCGTGAGCTGTACGAACCGTCGCTGGAGAAGGGCGAGATCGACGTCGTCCCGGAGTACGCGGCCACGCTCGCGGAGTTCCTCAACGCCAAGGTGAACGGCCCGAAGGCGCCCGAGGAGAGGCCGGTCGCGTCGAGCGATGTCGCGGCGACGGTGGCGGCCCTGGAGAAGCTCGCGGCCCCGCTCGGACTGAAGGCGCTGCCCGCGGGCGAGGCGGTCGACCAGAACGCATTCGCGGTGACCAGGGAATTCGCCCAGAAGAACAACCTGAAGACGCTTTCCGATCTTGGAAAGTCCGGACTGAAGGTGAAGATCGCGGCGGGCGACGAATGCGCCGTCCGGCCCTTCTGCGCACCCGGGTTGACGGCAACATACGGAATTCAGGTTTCCGGTATTGACCCGAAGGGCGTCGGCACCCCGCAGGCCAAGCAGGCGGTCAAGGACGGCGCCGACCAGCTCGTGCTGACCACGACCACGGACGCCACGCTCGACAGCTACGGCCTGGTCCTGCTGGAGGACGACAAGAAGCTCCAGAACGCCGACAACGTACTGCCGGTGGTAAATGCCAGGGACGCGGGCGCCCCCGAGGTCGCGGCCGCCCTCGACAAGCTGACCAAGGTCCTCACGACGGCCGATCTGGTCGACCTGAACCGGAAGGTGGACGCGGAGCGCGCCAAGCCGGCGGACGTGGCGAAGGCCTACCTGGAGTCCAAGGGCCTTCTGAAGAAGTAGCGCTTAAGGGTCGATACGGAATTGTGCGGTAACCGCCCGGGAACAGATTGCCGGGCGGGTACCCCACTTGGCCTCTACGCCCTGTAAATTTCGGGCCATGCCCCGTGGACGCCACCGCAATCCCGAACCTCTGCACCGGCTGCTCACGCCGACGGCCGTCGCCGGTGTATCCGTCACCAGCGCCGGCGCGGCCTGGTTGCTGGCGGGCCCCGACGACGGCACCGCGCTGAGGCTGCTCGTGGCCCTCGCCGCGGCCGCCGGGATCGCCGGAGCCGTCGTCATGCGCGCCTGGGACCGTTCGGCGGGCCGCCGCGTCGCGGAGCTCGCGCGCGAGCGGATCAAGGACGAGTGGAGGACGGACGAGCGGATAGCCGAGCTCGAATCCGACCTCGAAGAGGCCCGGATGCTGCGCGCCAAGCTCGACGCCAAGCTGCGCGCCAAGCGCGTCGAACTGGCGGGCCTGCGGGGCGAGCACGCGGCGCTGCTGCGGCGGTACGCGACCGCCGAGACCGAGCGTGCCAGCGCCCTGGAGGGGCGTCGGCTGCTGGCCATCGAGGCCTCGGCGGCTCCGGCCCCGGCGCCGAAGGAACTTCCGGTGGTCTCCGAGGAGCGCACCTCGGCGGGCGCGCCCACCTCGGTGGGCTACGCCCGGGCCCATGCGGCGCTGGGGGCACTGGCCCGCAGGGGGCAGGCGCAGACGCGGGCGCTGCCCGCGGGGGCCCCCTCGGCGACCGCTGCCGTGCCCGCGCGCCGTCAGTCGGCGGCGGTGGCCCCGTACGCGGCCCAGCGGCGTACGGCCTCCCGCGTCGAGGGCGGCTTCGACTTCTTCGGGACGAAGAACGCCGCGCAGGCCCGCGCCGCGATCGAGGCGGTCCAGAACGAGGACCTGGCCGACGTGGTCGGCGCCGAGGCCCTCGCGGTCCACGAGGCGGAGTCCGCCGAGGCCGTGGCCGGGCCGGCGTCCGGTGACGGCACGGCCGAGCCGGAGACCCCCGAGATCCCCGAGGCCTCTGAGACCTCTGAGACCCCGGAGGCCGCCGAGACCCCCGCGGTGAGCCAGGTCATCGACCTGACGGCCCATGACGAGACCGAGCCGATCGAGGTGGTCCGGCTCCGCACGGCGATCTCGTAGGGCCCGTCCGGCTTCCCGCCCGGGCAGGGAGGCTTCGGCCTCAGAACAGCGGGAGCTGTCCGGGGTGTTCGGACAGGACGAAGCCGTCCAGCGTCGGCGCGGAGGCGCCGAGCACCACCCGGGCCCGTGAGCCCGGGCAGGACACCAGGTCACCGCGCCCGCGACCGGCCGGGGGATCGTGGCGGGCGATGCGGCCGGCGGTGACGGCGCAGTCGCGGCCGCAGGCGGGGCAGGCCCGGCGGGGAGAGTGGGACATGCCGTCCAGTCTGCCCTGCCGCACCGACATCAGCCCTGCTGGGAGGCGAGCCACTCCTCGTGGGCCCGGCACACCCGGGCCCACAGTGCCGTCCGGTCCGCCGCCGTCAGATCGTCGAGTTCCCGCCCGAAGACGCCTCCGACGACCTCGTAGAACTCCTCCTCGGTGGTCAGTTCCCGCTTGTTCGGCCCCGTGACCGGATCGAGGTGGAGCAGCACCTTGCCGTGCAGCCGGTGCACGCCGCCGGCGTCGCGCCGCAGCATGAAGAAGGACTGCTGGAAGGGGGAGTCCGCGGCGGTGGACAGCCGCAGGTGCTCGGACTCGAAGTCGGACATGACCGCGGGGGCCGAGCGGAAGTTCATCACCTTGAAGGGGCTGTTCTCGTTGTGGAAGGTCCAGCCCGCATCGGCACCGTCCGCACGCGCCCCGTCCGCGCCGGTCAGCGGCTCCAGGCCGTACCCGAAGCCCTGTTCGTACCGGCCCTCGCGCAGCGGCAGCGGCTCGTGGGGCCCGTCGCCCAGGCCGACGTCGACGAAGTGGGCCCGCCCGTCGATCCGTACGGTCAGGGTGAGGTGGTCGCCGCTCACGCCCTTGGCGTCCGGGCCCTCGTACACGCCCCCGAAGTGACGCGTCACGTCGTATCCGAGCTGCTCCAGCAGCGCCGCGAAGGCACCGTTGAGGTGGAAGCAGTAGCCGCCGCGTCCGGCGGCGAGGCGGCGTACGGACAGTTCGGGGTCGATGCCCGGGGGCCGGCCCAGCTGGATTTCGGTGTTCTCGAAGGGGACCCGCTCGACGTGGGCGCGGTGGAGCGCGAACAGCCCTTCGACGGAGGGGGATCCGGGGTCGGTGATGCCGAGCCGCCGCAGGTAGTCGGCGTATATGCCAGAGATCATCCGGCCAGCCTATGTCGGGACACCTCCCGGCACGGGCTATTTGTCGATGTCTCCGACCACGAAGAACAGCGAGCCCAGGATCGCCACCATGTCCGCGACCAGCTGCCCCGGCAGCAGCACGGCCAGCGCCTGGATGTTGTTGTAGGAGGCGCTGCGCAGCTTCAGCCGGTACGGGGTCTTCTCGCCCTTCGAGACGAGGTAGTAGCCGTTGATGCCGAGCGGGTTCTCGGTCCAGGCGTACGTGTGGCCCTCGGGCGCCTTGAGGACCTTGGGCAGGCGCTGGTTCACCGGCCCCGGCGGGAGCTCGGCCATCCGGTCCAGGCAGGCCACGGCCAGGTCGAGCGCGTTGTGGGTCTGGTCCAGCAGGCACTCGAAGCGGGCCAGGCAGTCGCCCTCGGTGCGGGTGACCACCTTGAGGACGTCCTGGAGCTCGCCGTAGGCCAGGTACGGCTCGTCGCGGCGCAGGTCGAAGTCGACGCCGGAGGCGCGGGCGATCGGGCCGGAGACCCCGTACGCGTGCACCGCCTCGGCGGACAGGACGCCGACGCCGCGCGTGCGGCCGCGGAAGATCTCGTTGCCGTGGACCAGCTTGTCGTAGACGTCCATGCGGGTGTTCACGTCGGCGATCGCGGCGCGGGCCCGGCCGAGCCAGCCGGCCGGGAGGTCCTCCTTGAGGCCGCCGACGCGGTTGAACATGTAGTGCATGCGGCCGCCGGAGATCTCCTCCATGACGGCCTGGAGCTCCTCGCGTTCGCGGAACGCGTGGAAGATCGGGGTGATCCCGCCCAGTTCGAGCGGATAGGAGCCGAGGAACATCAGGTGGTTCAGTACCCGGTTCAGCTCGGCCAGCAGCGTCCGCATCCACACGGCCCGCTCGGGGACCTCCATGCCGAGCATCCGCTCGACCGCCATGACCACGCCGAGCTCGTTCGAGAACGCGGACAGCCAGTCGTGGCGGTTCGCGAGCATCACGATCTGCCGGTAGTCGCGGGCCTCGAAGAGTTTCTCGGCGCCGCGGTGCATGTAGCCGACCACTGGTTCGGCGCTGGCGATCCGCTCGCCGTCCAGGACGAGGCGCAGGCGCAGCACGCCGTGCGTGGAAGGGTGCTGGGGGCCGATGTTGAGCACCATGTCGGTGCTCTCCGCCGCTCCGCCGATGCCGACCGTGGTCTCCGTCATACGGGCATTGTCTCAGCCTTAGTGTGGAGGGATGGATACGGGGACAACGGGTGAGACGGGCCGACCCGGCTGGGTGGGGCTGCCGGGCGGGCTGCTCGCTCTGCGGCGGCTGCTGCTGGTGTTCTGGACGATGCTGTTCGGCGTCGTAACCGCCGCCGTACTGGGGCTCACGGCCGGCCCGGTGTGGGCCGCCCTGGGGGCGCTCTGGTGCGCGGTCCTGGCCTGGGGGTGGGTGCTCCTCGGCCGGAACTGGCGGTCCTGGCGCTACGCCGAGCGCGCGGACGACCTGCTGATCAGCCGGGGCGTGCTGTGGCGCGAGGAGACCGTGGTCCCGTACGGGCGGATGCAGCTGGTCGAGGTCACCTCGGGCCCGCTGGAACGGCGCTTCGGGCTGGCCTCCGTGCAGCTGCACACGGCCGCGGCGGCGACCGACGCCAAGATCCCGGGCCTGGTGCCGGCAGAGGCGGAGCGACTGCGCGACCGGCTCACGGCACTCGGCGAGGCAAGGTCGGCGGGGCTGTGACCCCGGGTCCGGGGCGGGGTGGTGGGCCTGCCGCAGGCGAGGAGCGGCGGCTGCATCCCTTTACGCCGCTGCGCCGCGCCTGGGTGCCGATCGCCGCGACCGTCGGCGTGGTCGCCCAGCAGGGCCACCGGGTCGGGGAGTGGGTGGCGGACCAGTCCGCCCTCGTGCGGGTGGGGGCGCTGGCGGGTCTGATCCTGGTGTTCGGCGGGTACGGATTCCTGAGCTGGTGGTTCACCCGCTACGCCGTGACCGACACCGAACTGCGCATCCGCAGCGGCCTGCTCTTCCGGCGCACCGCGCACATCCGCCTCGACCGGCTCCAGGCCGTGGACGTCACCCGGCCGCTGCTCGCCCGGCTGACCGGCGTGGCCACGCTGCGGCTCGACGTCATCGGCGCCGAGGCGAAGGACCAGCTGTCCTTCCTCAGCGAGAGGGAGGCTGTGGCCCTACGCGCCGAGCTCCTCGCCCGGGCCGCGGGCTTCGCCCCCGAGGAGGCGGTGCGCCTCGGTGAGGCCCCCGAACGGGAGCTGTTGCGCGTGCGCCCGCGGGAGCTCGCCGTGTCGGTGCTGCTCAGCCTCGGCGTGTGGGCGGCGCTGGCCGGGGGGCTCGTCGCGCCGGTGGTCGTGTGGTGGATCAGCTCCAGCCCGTGGGCCGCCGTCTTCACCCTGCTCCCGGTGCTCGGCGCCGTCTGGGCGGGCAGCGCGGGCCGTTTCCTCGCGGAGTACGACTGGCGGGTCGCGGAGTCCCCGGACGGGCTTCGCCTGGACCACGGCATGCTGGACCGGGCCCATGAGACCGTGCCGCCGGGGCGCGTGCAGACCGTACGGATCGTGGAGCCGCTGCTGTGGCGGCGGCGCGGGTGGGTGCGCGTGGAGCTGGCGGTGGCGGGCTCGAAGAACGAGGTCCTGGTCCCGGTCGCCTCCCGGGCCGCCGCCCACGCCGTGATCGCCCGGGTCCTGCCCGGAGTGGATCTGACGGCCCTGGCCTTCTCCGGCTCCCCGGGGACGGGGGCGCGCTGGGTGGTCCCGGTGTGGTGGAAGGGCTACGCCCTGGCCGTCTCCCCCGAAGTCTTCGCCGCCCGGCACGGCCGCCTGTGCCGCCGTACGGAGATCGTCCCGCACGCCAAGGTGCAGAGCGTCCGGCTCGGCCAGGGCCCGTGGGCCCGCGCCCGCGGCGTGGCCGACGTGCACGTGGACACGGGCGCGAACGGCACGGTCACGGCCCGGCTGCGCGCGGCGGCCGAAGCCGCCGAGCTGCTGCACGCCCAGGCCGCGCGCTCCCACACCTCCCGGGCCTCGGCCCGCCCGGACCGCTGGATGACGTAGGGGCCCAAGGGGCAGCCGTACGGGGCGGTTACCTGAGCCACACGAGCTAACTATGAGGTGACCAGAGGACGTGTGCGGTCACTCCGGGTAACGCCAGGAGCGATGGATCCGTGCCTGATGCCGGATCCACCTTCGGAACCGGCGGATCCAGGCAGGATCCGCCTCGGGCAGCCACCGACCAAAGGAAACACCGCGCTCATGAACCCGAACCTGCGCACGCGCCTGCTCGCCCCCGCCGTCGCCGCGCTCGGCCTGACCTTCGCCTTCGCCGGTCCCGCCGCCGCGGACCCCGCGTTCGTCACCCGGTCCGACGGTGAAGTCCGTTTCGCCGCTCTGGCGGGCGAACAGAACACCGTCACCTTCAGTGTCGGCGGCGGCGGCAACATCCGCGTCACCGATTCGACGAGCACGCTCTTCGCGGGCCCGAACTGTCGCCAGGTCAACCCGAACACCGTCACCTGCGGGTCTGCCGCGGGCGTGAACCGGATCCGGGCCAGCCTGGGCAACGCGAACGACTCGGCCATCAACGAGACGTCGATCCCGAGCGACATGGACGGCGGGTACGGGGACGACCGGCTGACCGGCGGGTCCGCCGCCGACCGGCTCACCGACCCCGACGGCTGGAGCACCTCGGGGGCCGCCGGCCTCACCTTCGCCGGCCGGGGCGGCAACGACACCATCGTCTCCCGCAACGGCGGCTTCGACGCGGTCAACTGCGGCGACGGCGGCTTCGACTTCGTGGTCGCGGACTCGGCCACTCTCGACGAGGTCGTGAACTGCGAGTTCGTCACCCGGTCCTGAGCCGGGCCGCCCGATTCAGCGCCCCGTCGGCGAGGTCGTCCGGCGCTTCCGAGCCCGCCGACGGGGCGCGGCGGGTGTACGGCGCCCGCTGCCCCCAGGCGTTACACGCCCGCGCCGCCGCCCGCGCGGACCAGGCCCGTCTCGTACGCCAGGACCACCACCTGGACCCGGTCGCGCAGCCCCAGCTTGGTCAGGATGCGGCCCACGTGGGTCTTCACCGTCGCCTCGGAGAGGACCAGCCGGGCCGCGATCTCGCCGTTCGACAGACCCTGGGCCACCAGCAGCATGACCTCGCGCTCGCGCTCCGTCAGCCGCTCGATCTCCTTGTTCTGCGGCTCCTGCGTGGTCGTCGGCAGCATCGGCGCGAAGCGGTCCAGCAGGCGCCGCGTCGTGGACGGGGCGACCACCGCGTCCCCGCTGTGCACCGAGCGGATGGCCGCGAGCAGTTCGGCCGGCGGGACGTCCTTCAACATGAAGCCGCTCGCGCCGGCCTTCAGACCCGAGAAGGCGTACTCGTCCAGGTCGAAGGTGGTCAGGATGATCACCTTCGGGTGCTCGTCCGGCGCGCAGATCCGCCGCGTGGCCTCGACCCCGTCGAGCCTCGGCATGCGGACGTCCATCAGCACCACGTCCACCTTCGTGGCCCGCAGCACCTCCAGGGCCTCCAGGCCGTCGCCCGCCTCGGCGACGACCTCCATGTCCGGCTGGGCGGCGAGCACCATCCGGAAGCCGGTGCGCAGCAGCACCTGGTCGTCGACCAGCATCACTCGGATGGACATCGGTACCTCGTCCTCTTCGTCTTCATGTCTTCTTCAGGGGGAGCAGTGCGCTGATCCGGAAGCCGCCGCCGGGCCGCGGTCCCGCGTCCAGGGTTCCGCCGACCATACCGATCCGTTCGCGCATGCCGATCAGCCCGTGCCCGGCGCCGTCGGCGCCGCCGTCCTCGTACAGCTCGTGGGCCGCGCCCCGGCCGTCGTCCTCGACCAGCAGGCCGAGCCCGTCGTCGAAGTAGACCAGCCGGACGCTGGCCTTCGCGTCCGGGCCGCCGTGCTTGCGGGTGTTGGTCAGCGCCTCCTGCACGATCCGGTACGCCGTCAGCTCGACGCCGCTGGGCAGCCGCCGCGGCGCGCCCTCGACCTCGAAGTCGACCGCGAGCCCTGCCGCCCGCACCTGCTCGACCAGGACGTCGATCTGCTCGACGTCCGGCTGCGGCACGTAGTCCTCGGACTCCTGCGGCTCGCCGGTGCGCAGCACGCCCAGCAGCCGGCGCATCTCCGCGAGGGCCTGGCGGCCCGTGCCGGAGATGGTCTGGAGGGCTTCCTTGGCCTGCTCGGGGGCCACGTCCATGACGTACGCCGCCCCGTCCGCCTGGACCACCATCACCGAGACGTTGTGCGCGACGACGTCGTGCAGCTCGCGGGCGATCCGGGCGCGCTCGGCGGCCACGGCCACCTTGGCCTGGGCCTCGCGCTCCTTCTCCAGCCGCTGGTTGCGCTCGACCAGCTGGGCGTAATAGGCCCGCCGGGTGCGCAGGGAGTCGCCCAGGACCCAGGCGAGGGCGAAGGGGACGATCATGAAGAGGGTGAACAGGACGTTGTCGACGCTGTTGGCGCCCTTGTCCACGCCGTACCGCAGGAAGTAGAGCGGGGCGGCGGCCAGCCCCCAGCCCAGCGCGGTGCGGGAGACCCAGCGCGGGACCTCGCTCGCGGCGACCGTGAAGAGGATCACGAACATGGCGACGTCGTAGAACCCCGCGACGATGCCCAGGGCCAGCTGGTAGACCCCCGCGCCGAGGGTGAGCCAGAACATCGCCTGCGTCCACTTGCGGCGCAGGGCCACGGCGGTGCTCAGCGCGACGACCACGGGGATCGCGGCGACCTTCATGCGGGTGTCGAAGGCGGTCTCGGCCACGACGTTCAGCATCGAGACCCCGAAGAGGAGGACAGCCCAGAAGCTGTCGACGCCCGTCGGGTGTCTGCGGAGGAAGTCGTAGAGGCGCTGCACGTAACCCAGAGTAGGGAACGGGGATAGGTGCTGGAGTCAACCAGAGGTTCGAACCTGACACCGGGGGCGTACTCCCGAAGGTGGAGGGTGAGCCTAGCCTTGGGGGGATGAGCACCCAGGGTGAATACGCGGCTCCGGTCCGGTGGCGCCATGCGATGGCAGCGGCGCTGTACGGGCCCGGCGGCTTCTACGTGCGGCCCGGGGGCCCCGGCCCCGCCGGACACTTCCGCACCTCGGTGCACGCCTCGGGGCTGTACGCGGGGGCAGTGGCCCGGCTGCTGCGGTGGGTGGACGCGGAGCTCGGGCACCCGCGGGGGCTGGACCTGGTCGACATGGGGGCCGGGCGGGGTGAGCTGCTGGCCGGGGTGCTCGCGGCGCTGCCGCCGGAGGTGGCCGCCCGGGTGCGTCCGTACGCCGTGGAGCGGGCGCAGCGGCCCCCGGGGCTGGACCCGCGGATCCGCTGGGTCGCGGCCCCACCCGAACGGACGACGGGGCTCCTCTTCGCCAACGAGTGGCTGGACAACGTGCCGCTGGACGTCGCGGAGGACGGGCGCTACGTCCTGGTCGCGCGGGACGGTACGGAGAGCCCGGGCGGGCCGCTGGACGGCGCGGACCGGGCCTGGCTGGAGCGGTGGTGGCCCGGCGGGGGCCGGGTGGAGATCGGCCGGGCGCGCGACGAGGCGTGGGCGGGGGCCGTGGCGAGCCTGGAGCGGGGGCTGGCGGTGGCGGTGGACTACGGGCACACGCGGGAGGCGAGGCCGCCGTACGGCACCCTGACGGGCTTCCGCGGGGGGCGGGAGGTGCGGGCGGTGCCGGACGGCAGTTGCGATGTCACCGCCCACGTGGCGCTGGACTCCTGCGCGGGGGCGGGGGCGGTCCTGCTGACGCAGCGCGAGGCCTTGAGCGCACTCGGGGTGTCCGGTGCGCGGCCGGCGCTGGGGCTGGCCTCTGCGGATCCTTTGGCGTACGTGCGGGGGCTGGCGGCGGCGGGGGAGGCGGCCGAGCTCACCGCTCGGGGTGGGCTGGGGGACTTCCTGTGGCTGTGCCAGCCGGTCGGGGTCCGGGGGTGGCCGGGGGCGGCGGGCTGACGCGCCCCTGCGGCGCCGCTGCCGGGGCGCCGCCCCCGCACCCGCGCGCCTCAAACGTCGGCGGGGCTGGATCGCCCGGCTGGGCCGAAAGATCGGGGCTCCGCCCCGGACCCCGCGCCTCAAACGCCGGCGGGGCTGGAGGGTGCTCGGCGGGGCTGGATTGGCCGGCTGGGCTGAAAGATCGGGGCTCCGCCCCGGACCCCGCGCCTCAAACGCCGGCGGGGCTGGATTTGCCGGGCGGGGCTGGGGGGAGCCTCGCCCGGCGGTGGGGTGTTACTGCGTTACCTCGTGGCCGTGGCCCTCGTGGAGGCCGCCGCCGCTGCCCGTGCCCGGGGTGCTCGGCTGCGGGACGACCGGCTTCGACAGCGGGGCCAGGTCGTGCGCGTAGTGGCCGACCGCGTCCGCGATGACGTCGACGTTGATGTCGAGAGCCTTCTGGTCGATGTTGGTGATGTCGTCACCCTTGGCGTGGTAGTTCACGTCGTAGGCGACACCCGCCGTGCCGCCGAACTTCGCGGCCTGGGCCTCCGTCATGATGCCCTCGGCGCCCGTGAAGGTGCCGCCGGACGGGATGCCGACCTCGATGAACGGGCCGTAGTCCGAGCGCCCGGAGAAGTCCGTGCCCTCGTGCGGGATGTTCTTCGAGTCGAGGAAGTCGGTGATGCCCCTCTCGATCTGGGCGGAGCCCTCCGGGCCGGGGCCCGCGCCGGTCGCGTCCGAGTCGTCGCCGTCGTAGACGAAGTACCCGGCGTTCGGCGAGGCGATCATGTCGAAGTTCAGGTAGAGCTTGATCTGCTTCTTCTGCTCGTCCGTCAGCCCGGCGACGTACGCCTCGGAGCCGAGCAGGCCGAACTCCTCCGCCGACCACCAGGCGAACTTGACCTTGTTCTTGACCTTCGTCTGGTTGCTCGCGAGGCGCTGCGCGACCTGGAGGATGCCGGCCGAGCCGGAGCCGTTGTCGTTGATGCCCGGGCCCGCCGCGACCGAGTCGAGGTGGGCGCCGAGGAAGACGGTGTTGTTCTCGTCGCCGCCCTTCGTCTCCGCGATGACGTTGTACGTCTTGCGGTTCTCGCGCAGCTCGCGGATGTCGAGGGTGACCTCGACCGGGCCGGCCGCGGCCTCGGCGGCGAGCTTCTCGCCCTCCGCCTGGGTGACGCCGCCGGTCGGGACCTTGCCCGCGGCCGGGTCGCCTATGGTGCCGTTCAGGGCGCCCGCGGTGTTGTTGTAGATGATCGCGCCGACCGCGCCGGCCGCGGCCGCGTTGGCCTGCTTGGCCGCGAAGGTGCAGCCGCCGCGCTTGACCAGGGCGATCTTGCCGGTGAAGGTGCCGGAGGCGAAGTCGCCGGGCTCGCAGCCGTTCGTACCGTCCGCGTCGACCGGGGCGACGGCGACCGGGGCCGTCACACCGCCCTCGGGGGTGCTCGTCGTGTACGTCATCAGGTGGATCGGGACGTCGCGGCCGTTCGGGCCGTTCACCGTGAGCTTCTCGGCGAGGGTCTCGACGTACACGAAGTCGAACTCGTTCTTCGTGACCTTGTAGCCGGCCGCCCGCATGACGGCCTCGACGTACTGGGCGGACTGCACGTGGCCCTTGGAGCCGGCCACGCGGTTGCCGTTGTTGTAGTCGGCGATCGACTGCAGGACCTTGAGGTGGTTGTAGGCGCCCTTACCGGTCGCGTCCTTGACCAGCTTCCTGGCCAGCGCGTCACCGCGGGCGGCGTCGCTCTGCGGGCTGGTGGCACCGGCCGGTCCGGCGAGCAGCAGCGGTGAGACGAGGGCCGCGGCCGCCAGGGCGGCGGTTGCTGCGGCTATACGGCGTGAGGGCATGAAGGTCCTTCCACGACAAAGGCGAGCAGGTGGGGCGGAGCAGGGCACAGCAAGGCACAACACGGCAGAGCGGGGTGGAGCGGGGTGGAGCGGAAATGCGGAAGCCGTGCGCGTCACGTGCGGAAACGGTGGACGCACGTTAGACAGCAAGTGGCCATCATGGCCAGAGTTTTCGCTGATTCCGGTTCATGAATTCCGTATATCGGTGACTCTGCACCGCTTGAAACCGGCCATCTGCCAGCCGGTTCGCCCTGCCGGAGGATGTCCTCGACGACGTCGGAGCCGGTGCGTGCGACCGTGGCCGGATCCAACTGATGCCGGGCATAGCGCCCTTGACGCCGCGAATGCACCAGACCGGACCTTTTCCGGCGAAGGAGCTGCGCCACATGACCCTGCGAGCGGGGAGGGCGCGAAGGCGATCCGCTCGGTGGGGAGTCCGGCGATGTCGATGGTGACGCTCATCGGCCCATTCTGTCGCTCCGCCCGCTCCGGGGGCGGGCGGCCGGGCGGGCCGAGCCGCCGTACGAGTGATCGGGTGCGGCGCGGCGGCGCTGCCGGGCCGGTCGATCGACGAGGAGCGTCAACTGTCGTGCGCGGTGCCGCCGACGGGGTGAGGGCGGCGGCACGACCGCGATCGAGCAGTACCTCACCGACACCCACCGGGCGTGCCGACCACGGGCGCCCTGGTCCCGTCTCCCGCTGCTCGGCCGAGGGGGAGGGACCAGGGCGTCCGTACGCCGCCCCGACGGAGCGGTCTAGTCGAAGTTGGGCGCGTTGCGCTCGTACACCAGCCGCAGGCCGATCAGCGTCAGCCACGGCTCGTGGTCGTCGATCACCGAGGACTCGCCGAGCACCATCGGGGCCAGCCCGCCGGTGGCGATGACGCGGACGTCGTCCGGATCGCCGTTCGGTCCGGCCAGCTCCTTGGCCATCCGGGCCACGACCCCGTCGACCTGCCCCGCGAAGCCGTAGACCACGCCCGACTGCATCGCCTCGACCGTGGACTTCCCGATCACGTTGCGCGGGCGGGCCAGCTCGATCTTCCGGAGCTGGGCGCCCCGTACGCCGAGCGCCTCCATCGAGATCTCGATGCCCGGGGAGATCACCCCGCCCACGTACTCGCCCTTCGCGGACACCGCGTCGAAGGTGGTCGCCGTACCGAAGTCGACCACGATCGCCGGGCCCCCGTAGAGCTCGACCGCCGCGACCGCGTTGATGATGCGGTCCGCGCCGACCTCCTTCGGGTTGTCCATGAGGATCGGCACGCCCGTCTTGATGCCCGGCTCCACCAGCACCGCCGGCACGTCGCCGTAGTAGCGCCGGGTGACCTCGCGCAGCTCGTGCAGGACCGACGGCACCGTCGAACAGATCGCGATGCCGTGGATCCCGTCGCCCAGCTCGCTGCCGAGCATCGGGTGCATGCCCATCAGGCCCTGCATCAGCACGGCCATCTCGTCGGCGGTGCGCCGCGGGTCGGTCGAGATGCGCCAGTGCTCGACGATCTCGTCACCGTCGAACAGGCCCATGACCGTGTGGGTGTTGCCTACGTCGATGGTGAGGAGCACGGGTTACACCGCCTCGCGCAGATCGAGGCCGATGTCCAGGATCGGCGAGGAGTGGGTCAGGCCGCCGACGGCCAGGTAGTCCACGCCGGTCTCCGCGTACGCCCGGGCGGTGTCCAGGGTCAGGCGGCCCGAGGACTCCAGCACCGCGCGGCCGGCCACCAGGGCCACGGCCCGCGCGGTCTGCTCGACCGTGAAGTTGTCCAGCAGGATCAGGTCGGCGCCCGCCTCCAGCACCTCGCCGATCTGCTCCAGGGTGTCGACCTCGACCTCGATCGGAACGTCCGGGAAGGCCTCGCGCACGGCCGTGAAGGCCTGGGCGACGCCGCCCGCGGCGACCACGTGGTTGTCCTTGACCAGCGCCGCGTCCGACAGCGACATGCGGTGGTTGACGCCGCCGCCGCAGCGCACCGCGTACTTCTCCAGCGCGCGCAGGCCGGGCGTGGTCTTGCGGGTGTCGCGGACCTTCGCCGAGGTGCCCACCAGGACGTCCGCCCAGCGCCGGGTGGCCGTCGCGATGCCGGACAGCCGGCACAGGATGTTCAGCGCGCTGCGCTCCGCCGTCAGCAGGTCGCGGGTGCGGGCGCGGACCGAGAGCAGCACCTGCCCGGCCTTGACGCTGTCGCCGTCCTCCGCGTGCCGCTCCACCTCGAAGGCCTCCGTGCACACCACGGAGAAGACGGCCTCGGCGATGCGCAGACCGGCCACGACGCCGTCCTCGCGCGCGATGAAGTCGGCGACGGCCTCGGCCTCCTCGGGCACCGTGGCCACGGTGGTGACGTCCACCCCGCCGTCCAGGTCCTCGGAGAGCGCCATGTGGGCGATGTCCTCGACCTCGATCGGGTCCAGGCCCGCGTCCGCGAGCAGCTGGGCCAGCGCCGGGTCGAGGCCGCTCTCCTCACCGTCGCCGCAGGCGCAGTCGTCGCCGCAGCCGCCGTCGTTCTGGTCGATCAGGGGAAGTTCGGGGGTGCTCACGGTCACTGCTCCAGGCTCGGGGTGCTCAGGGGGTGCACGGACGGGAAGTCCGCGGAGTCGGTGGGGACGACGACCAGGGCCCGCTTCTCGGTCGCCGAGAGCCGGACGACGAGATGGCGCCGCCACTCGGCATCGTCCCGGTCCGGGTGGTCCTCGCGCCAGTGGCAGCCGCGGGTCTCCACGCGCCGCAGCGCGGCGGCGACCAGGACCCGCGCCACGCACAGCAGGTTCGTGGCCTCCCAGGTGTCCACGCCCGGCTCGGCGGTCTTGCCGTGCGCCTCCAGGTCGTTCAGGGCGGTCGCGTACAGCGCTTCGAGGGATTCGGCCGCCGTACGCAGCGACTCGGCGGAGCGGAGCACGCCCGCCCCCTCCGTCATGATCCGCTGGACCTCGTGCCGGGCCTCGGCGGGCTGCAGCGGGCCCGTCGCGGGGACCGGCACGACCGGGCGGGTGCCGCGGGGCGCGTTCGCGACGATGTCGTCGGCGATCCGCTCGGCGAAGACCAGCCCCTCCAGCAGGGAGTTGGAGGCGAGCCGGTTCGCGCCGTGCACACCGGTGCAGGCGACCTCACCGCAGGCGTACAGGCCGCTGACGGTGGTCCGCCCGTGCAGGTCGGTCCGTACGCCGCCGGACGCGTAGTGCGCGGCGGGCGCCACGGGGATGGGCTCGGTGACCGGGTCGATGCCGTGGGCCCGGCAGGCGGCGAGGATGGTCGGGAAGCGCTGCTCCCACATCTCGGCGCCGAAGTGCCGGGCGTCCAGGTACATGTGCTGCGCGCCCTGCTCCTGCATGCGGCGCATGATGCCCTTGGCGACGATGTCGCGCGGGGCCAGCTCGGCGAGCTCGTGCTGGCCGACCATGAAGCGGACGCCGTCCCCGTCGACGAGGTACGCGCCCTCGCCCCGGACCGCCTCCGACACCAGCGGCTGCTGCCCCTCGGCCTGCGGGCCGAGGAAGAGCACCGTCGGGTGGAACTGCACGAATTCGAGGTCGGAGACCTCGGCACCGGCCCGCAGCGCGAGCGCCACGCCGTCGCCGGTGGACACCGACGGGTTGGTGGTGGCGGAGAAGACCTGGCCCATGCCGCCGGTCGCGAGGATCACGGCGGGCGCGTGGACGGCGCCGACCCCGTCGTGCTGGCCCTCGCCCATGACGTGCAGCGTGACGCCGGCCGTACGGCCCCGCGCGTCCTGGAGCAGGTCCAGTACGAGCGCGTTCTCCACGGTCTCGATGCCCGCGGCATGGACGGCCTCGACGAGCGCCCGCGAGATCTCGGCGCCGGTGGCGTCGCCGCCCGCGTGCGCGATCCGGCGGCGGTGGTGCCCGCCCTCGCGGGTCAGTTCTATCTCGCCGGTCTCCGCGGAGGTGTCGAAGACCGCGCCGGTGGCCATCAGGCGCCGCACCGCGTCCGGCCCTTCGGTGACGAGGAGCCGTACGGCCTCCTCGTCGCACAGGCCCGCGCCCGCGACCAGGGTGTCGTCGAGGTGCTGCTCCGGGGTGTCGCCCTCGCCGAGGGCCGCGGCGATGCCGCCCTGGGCCCAGCGGGTGGAGCCGTCGTCGAGCCGGGCCTTGGTGACCACGACCGTACGGCGGCCGCCGGCGGCGCAGCGCAGCGCGGCGGTCAGACCCGCCACGCCGGAACCGACGACCACGACGTCGGCGTCGAGGGACCAGCCGGGGGCCGGCGCGTGCAGCCGTATGCCCGTGCCGGTGCTCGTGCCGCCGGCGCCGCTGTCTGCGGGGCCTCTGCCTGGGGTGCTCACGCGTGTGCTCCGAATTCCAATGGGATGTTGTCGATCAGCCGGGTCGAGCCCACCTTCGCGGCGACGGCCAGCACGGCCTGCCCGGTGAAGTCGGCACCGGCCTCGGTGAAGTCCTGCGGGTCCACCAGCGCCAGGTAGTCCAGCACGAGCGGCGGCTCGTGGCGGCCCGCCTCCTCCAGGACGTGGCGCGCGGCGGCCCGTACGGCGTCCGGCAGCCCCGCGCCCGCCGCCGAGACGGCGTGCGCGTCGGCGGAGGCACGGATCTCGCCCAGCCGGGCCAGCGCGGTGGCCCGCTCGTCGCTGGCCGGGGCGGCCTCGGCGCGGGCGCGCAGCGCCGCCTGCGCGGCGAGCCGGTCGCGCCCGGCGAACAGGGCGCGGGACAGGGCCAGGGCGGTGTGCCGCTCGGCGGGGGAGAGGTAGCGGTTGCGGGACGACAGCGCGAGCCCGTCCTCCTCGCGGACGGTCGGTACGCCGACCACCTCGACGGGGAAGTTCAGGTCGGTCACCATCCGCCGGATCAGGGCCAGTTGCTGCGCGTCCTTCTGCCCGAAGAGGGCCAGGTCCGGACGGGTGAGGTGGAGCAGCTTGGCGACGACGGTCAGCATCCCGTCGAAGTGGCCGGGGCGGGTGGCCCCTTCCAGGCGCTCGCCCATGGGCCCGGCGCTGATCCGCACCTGCGGGTCGCCACCCGGGTAGACCTCGTCGACGGAGGGCGCGAACACCGCGTCGGCGCCCGCCTCGGCGGCGATCACGAGGTCGGCGTCGAGGGTACGGGGATAGCGGTCGAGGTCCTCGTTCGCCCCGAACTGGAGGGGGTTGACGAAGACGGTCACGACGACCTGGCCCCCGGGACCGGCCTGTTCGCGGGCGGTACGGATCAGGGTGGCGTGGCCCTCGTGGAGGGCGCCCATGGTCATCACCACGGCCCGGCGGCCGGTGCGCGCCAGGTCGTGCAGCTCCTCGGCCGTGTGCAGCAGCTCGGTCACTGGTCGCCCCCGTCAGGGTCCGTGTCGGCGAGCACGCCGAGCAGGTCCTCGGCGAGTTCGGGCTTGAGCAGACCGTGCGCGAGGGCCCGGTCGGCGGTGGTGCGGGCCATCACCAGGTACCCGGCGACCGCGCCGGGTGCGTGCTTGCGCAGCTCCGAGACGTGCGCGGCGACCGTGCCGGCGTCGCCGCGGGCCACCGGCCCGGTCAGGGCGGCGTCGCCGGAGCGCAGGGCGTTGTCGAGGGCCGCGCCGAGCAGCGGGCCGAGCATCCGGTCAGGGTGCTCGACGCCGGCCTTGAGCAGCAGCTCCATGGCCTGGGCGACCAGGGTGACCAGGTGGTTCGCGCCCAGGGCGAGGGCCGCGTGGTAGAGCGGGCGGTTCTCCTCCGCGATCCACTCGGGCTCCCCGCCCATCTCGATGACCAGGGCCTCGGCGGCGAGCCGCAGCTCCTCGGGGGCGGTGACGCCGAAGGAGCATCCGGCCAGCCGCTGCACGTCGACCTCCGTGCCGGTGAAGGTCATCGCGGGGTGCAGGGCCAGCGGCAGGGCGCCCGCGCGGCGCGCCGGGTCGAGCACGGCGGTCCCGTACCGGCCCGAGGTGTGCACGAGGAGCTGGCCGGGCCGGATCGCGCCGGTCCCGGCGAGGCCCTCCACGAGGGACGGCAGCGCGTCGTCGGGGACGGTGAGGAGGACCAGGTCGGCCAGCTCCAGCACCTGCGCGGGCGCTACGAGCGGCACGTCGGGCAGCATCCGGGCGGCGCGGCGCACGGACGCGTCGGAGACTCCGGAGACGGCGACGGGCCGGTGCCCGGCCTGCTGGAGCGCGCGGGCCAGCGCGGGACCGACGCGTCCGGCTCCGACGACGCCGACGGCGAGCCGGGCAGGGCGTGGCTGCTGTGATGGATTCACGCGGGGAGGGCCTTCCGTTCCAGTCCGCGGGGGGTACCGGACGATACGCCGCCATGCTAGGCCCTGGCCGGGCGAGCTACGCAGACAAGCCCGCGGGGCCTGGGCGAGCACCGCAAGGCGGACGATCGCAGCGCGTACTCGATCGTACTCGCGCGATGCGACGGGGCGCCGGGACTCCGTGCGGGGCGCCGAGGCCCCCCAGCAGGCGGGGGCCAGTGGCGGGACGGTGACGCCGGGTACGAGGATCGGGCCCATGAGCGACTGCGAAGAGGACCGCGAAGAGGACCGCGACGAGGGCACGGAACGTACGAAGAGGCTGGTGGCGGCCTGGCGCGGGGCGGGGCGGACGCTGTCCCGCAGCCTGCTGGAGCCCACGGTGGGGGAGCTGCTGGCGACGCTCGCCGAAGCCCCGTACGACCTGGACGGACCTGCCGACGTGTACGGCGACGGGGTCGTCACCGAGCTGGAGCGGCGGGTCGCGGAGCTGCTGGGGACGCAGGACGCGGCCTTCTTCCCCAGCGGCACGATGGCGCAGCAGATCGCGCTGCGGTGCTGGGCGGGGCGGACCGGGAACCAGGTGGTCGCGCTGCACCCGATGAGCCATCCCGAGCGGTGGGAGGGGGACGCGCTGTCGGCCGTCTCCGGGCTGCGGGTCGTCCACCCGACGACGGAGGCGCGCCAGCCGACGCCCGCCGAGGTCGCCTCGCTCCGGGAGCCCTTCGGCACGCTGATGCTGGAGCTGCCGCTGCGGGACGCGGGCTTCCTGCTGCCCGCCTGGGAGGAACTGGAGGCCCTGGTCGACGCGGCCCGGGAGCGGGAGGCGGTGGTCCACTTCGACGGGGCCCGGCTGTGGGAGTCCACCGTCCACTTCGGGCGCCCGCTGCCGGAGATCGCCGCGCTGGCGGACTCGGTGTACGTGTCGTTCTACAAGTCGCTGGGCGGCCTGAGCGGGGCGGCGCTGGCGGGGCCGCGGGAGTTCGTGGAGGAGACCAGGGTCTGGCGCCACCGGTACGGCGGCCAGATCTTCCGGCAGTTCCCGCAGGCCCTGTCCGCGCTGGCCGGGCTGGAGCGCGAACTGCCCCGGCTGCCGTCGTACGTGGCCCAGGCGCGGATGGTCGCCGGGGCGCTGCGCTCGGCCTTCGCGGAGTCGGGCGTGCCGTGGTCCCGGATCCACCCGCAGGAGCCGCACACGCACCAGTTCCAGGTGTGGCTCCCGTACGAGGCGGAGCGCCTGACGGAGGCGGGCCTGCGCCAGGCGGAGGAGACGGGCACGGTCCTCTTCCGCCGCTGGTCTCCCGACGGGCCGCCGGGTCTCGCCGTGACCGAACTGGACATCACGCAGCCGGGCCTCTCCTGGACGGAGTCCGACGTACACGAAGCCGTCGCGGCCTTCGTATCCCGCCTCTGACCACCGCCGCCACAGCCCGTGGCTCCGCCCCGCACCCCGCGCCTCAAACGCCGGCGAGGCTGAAAGACCGGGGCTCCGCCCCGGACCCCGCGCCTCAAACGCCGGCGAGGCTGGGTTTGCGCTCCGCGCAGCGGCACCCCGCGCCCCGGAGGGAACCGGCGAAACACCGAATTACCCGAAAGTCACCGACCCGGGCCGACCACGGCGTTACCGTCTTACGGCAATTACCGGCCACCGCGCCCGTAGGAGAGACCCATGACCACCCAGCCCGCGTGGCAGAAGTCCTCGTTCTGCAGTGAGGGAGACGCCTGCGTCTACGTCTCGGCCGCGCCCGGCACCCTCGTGCGCGTCGCCGACCGAGTCGACCCGGCCCACCTCGTCCTCGCCACCACCCAGGCCGCCTGGACCGATTTCCTCCGCGCGGTCAAAGAGACCGGCTGAGCAGAGCTCCGCTCTGCGCCGCGCCGCACCCCTCACCTCAGGGGATTTTGTCCGATTAGCGCGTATCTTCGGCCCATGCCCACGCCCTACGGATCCCGCGGCGGCATGGCGTTCAGCGCCGCCGAGCTGCACGTGCTCAGGCGTTCGCTCGCCCACGCCCTTCAGCCCTCCCCGGCCCCCCTGACGGCCGGGGAGGTCCAGGACTGCCTATGCCTCGCGCGGTCGGTGGACGACGCGGTCCAGGAGGCGGGGCGGCTCAGAGCGTTCCTCCTCGAGGACCTCGCCCGCTACCGGGGCGCCCTGCCCGGCAGCCTCTCCGGCTACCTGGAGCTGCTCCAGGACGCCCTGGCCGCCGGGTACGAGCCGGCGGCCGACGACCTCGCCGCCCTGCGCGCGCTCCGCGCCAATCCGGTCGCGGCCGCGCTGCTGGACCGGGCCCGGACCGCGGCGGAGCGCTCCGTACGCCGGCGGCTGTCGACCGCCCGCGCGCCCCGGACCCGGCTCCTGGCCCTGGCCGGCGGGAAGGGCGCGCGGGACGCGAACGACGCGAACGACGCGAAGGACCCGCACGACGCGAACGACGCGAAGGACCCGCACGACGCCAAGGACGGCAAGGACGGCAGGGACAGGAGCGAGGAGCAGCCCCGCCCGGCCCCGCAGCCCAAGGAGCCGCCGCGCCCCGAACGCCCGATCCCGACCCCCGGCGAGGTGTTCCCGCCGCGCCGCAAGCCCACCCCGCCCCCGTCGGCGGGACGGGCTTGCGGGTAGCTACGCTGTGGGGCATGGACTACGTCTCCGCGCTCGTGCCCCCCATCGCGATGGCCGCTTTCTTCATCGCTCTCGTCGTGACGATCGTGAAGTCCCAGGGTGGTTCCAACAAGGCCAAGGAAGACGCGGCGGTCGATGCGGTGATCGCCCGCGCCGAGGCCGCCCAGCAGCAGAAGAAGTAGCGCCCGGGGCGCGTTGCCGAGCGAATAGTCGGGCAATTCAGTACAACTCGCACTATCGTGCTGTTGTGCCTCGCCCCTTGGGAGAACTCGAAGACGCCGTCATGACGCGGGTGTGGCAGTGGAACCGCCCGGTCACCGTCCGAGAAGTACTGGAAGACCTCCAGCAGGAACGGTCCATCGCGTACACCACGGTCATGACCGTTATGGACAATCTTCATCAGAAGGGCTGGGTCCGCCGGGAAGCCGAAGGCCGCGCCTATCGATATACGGCGGTCTCCACCCGCGCCGCCTACTCGGCCGCACTGATGAACGAAGCCTGGTCGACGAGCGACAACCCCGCGGCCGCCCTCGTCGCCTTCTTCGGCATGATGTCCGCGGAACAGCGGGAAGCCCTCCGGGACGCCGTACGGGTCGTCCAGCACGACGACGAGTCGGGTGCCGAAGCCCCCGCCGAAGCCCCTGCCGAAGTCCCTGCCGAAGCCCCCGCTCCGCCGGAAGCCGAAGGGGACTCCGCCGAGCGCCCGCAGGGCCCGGGGCGATAGCGTCCGGAGGCATGGGAGAGTTTTCCACTGCACATGCAGAAACAGTGACGATCCGCCGTGCCCGCACCCGTGATGTTCCCGCGCTGCGTCGCCTCCTCGACCAGTACGTGCAGCAGCGGATCCTGCTCGACAAAGCCCCGGTCGTCCTTTACGAGGACATCCAGGAGTTCTGGGTCGCGGAACGCGACTCCGACGGCCAGGTGGTCGGCTGCGGCGCTCTCCACGTGATGTGGGAAGACCTCGCCGAAGTGCGCACTCTCGCCGTCGACCGCGAGTTGAAGGGCGCCGGCGTCGGTCATCTGGTGCTGGAGCAGTTGTTGCGCACCGCCCGCACGCTCGGGGTGAGCCGGGTTTTCTGCCTGACCTTCGAAGTGGAGTTCTTCGCGAAGCACGGCTTCGTCGAGATCGGCGAGACCCCGGTCAAGACCGATGTCTACATGGAGCTCCTGCGTTCCTATGACGAGGGTGTCGCCGAGTTCCTCGGTCTCGAACGAGTGAAGCCGAACACCTTGGGCAACAGTCGGATGCTTCTGCACCTCTGATCGATGGCCTCAGCTTTTCCGGCGCTCCGCACGCCTGAGGCCTATGTCCGAATCGCGCACGTTTCCCGCCCCGTTGCGGTCTCGAACCTCTCCCCGGGGGTTTGTGTTTTCCAGGCAAAAGCGGTTTCCTTTCCGCGTACTGCTTTTCGATGAAAGGAAATCCCGGTGGCACAGAAGGTTCAGGTCCTTCTTGTCGACGACCTCGACGGTGGCGAGGCGGACGAGACGGTGACGTTCGCTCTGGATGGCAAGACCTACGAGATCGACCTCACCACCGCCAACGCTGAAAAGCTCCGCGGTCTGCTCGACCCGTACACCAAGGGCGGCCGCCGTACCGGTGGGCGCGCGACCGCGGCCCGTGCCAAGGGCCGCGCCTCCGCGACGACCGGTCACCCGGACACCGCCGAGATCCGCGCATGGGCCAAGGAGAACGGCTACAACGTGAACGACCGCGGCCGCGTCCCGGCCGAGATCCGCGAGGCCTACGAGAAGGCCAAGGGCTGACAGGCCCCAGCCGTACGCCGTCCCAGGCGAGCCCGGTGGCATTCCGTCGCCGCGGCCGCCACCAGGCGTACGAGATCGGACCCGCGAGCGGGTCCGGCGGCCTGCCCGGGACCGGGCAGGCCCGGCAGTAGTGCCTCACACCCCTGCTCGGGGGGTCGCAGCCATACGGCGGCCCCCCGAGGGCTTTCCGCGAGGGGCGACCCCGGGGGAGCCGGGGCGGTGATCCGGCCACCCGCACCCAGGGCGGTGAGATCGAGGGCGACCCCGCCCCATTCCAGCCAGTCGAGCAGCCCGTCCAGCTCCTCTGCGCTGCCCGCGGCCACCAGGAACCGCATCCGGCGCCCCATCAGCGCCACCGGGCCCGTGGCGACCGGCCTGCGCAGCAGCGCCGCCCCCGCATCGGACGGCAGCTCCAGTACGTCGAACCGGATCCCGGTCGCGAGCTGGGCCGGCGGCCCGCCCAGGACGGTCCAGCCGAGCACCCTCTCGTACCAGGAGGCGGAGGCGTACGCGCCCTCCTCGGGCGCCACGCGGGGCATCGGAACGGTCAGCGGGACGGTCGGCGGGGCGGTTACGGCCATGTCCGGAGCAACTTCCCAAACGCTCCGGGGTTACGGTCGATGTGACAGAGCGCACCCGTTCCCCTGCGGAACGTAAACATCCGCGAGGTCGCAGTCCCACATTCGGGACGGAACTGTGTTCGCCCTTAGCGGAGGGATCCGGGGTCACAGGGCGTGCGCTGCCAGTCCTTACGGGTAAGACATTCCTAGTGGATCGGGGCGACACGCTGATTTGCGCGGCTTCCGTTCGCCATCGGCGTACACGCATGACGGGTATCTGCCTGGCCTGCGGGAACATCGTCTCGCACCATCGAGTTGGAGCAGTTGTCGGCTCTTCAAGCCGGTTTTCCCCACCGATGCAGGGGTGAGCCACAGACGGATGTCGGCAGTTGGAATGAGCTGTCCCGCCCCGCGGGACTAGCATGCGGAAGGACAGGGCGGGGACCGACCCCGAACTGCCCGACCGCTCTGAGGAGCGATAAACGATGTTCGAGAGGTTCACCGACCGCGCGCGGCGGGTTGTCGTCCTGGCTCAGGAAGAAGCCCGGATGCTCAACCACAACTACATCGGCACCGAGCACATCCTCCTGGGCTTGATCCACGAGGGTGAGGGTGTCGCCGCTAAGGCCCTGGAGAGCCTCGGGATTTCGCTCGAGGCTGTTCGCCAGCAGGTTGAGGAGATCATCGGTCAGGGGCAGCAGGCCCCGTCCGGCCACATCCCCTTCACCCCGCGGGCGAAGAAGGTCCTGGAGCTTTCGCTCCGAGAGGCCCTCCAGCTCGGCCACAACTACATCGGCACCGAGCACATCCTGCTCGGCCTGATCCGCGAGGGTGAGGGCGTCGCCGCCCAGGTCCTCGTGAAGCTGGGCGCCGATCTCAACCGAGTCCGGCAGCAGGTCATCCAGCTGCTCTCCGGCTACACCGGCGGAGGCAAGGAGTCGGCCACGGCAGGCGGCCCGGCCGAGGGCACTCCCTCGACCTCGCTCGTCCTGGACCAGTTCGGCCGCAACCTCACCCAGGCGGCCCGCGAATCCAAGCTCGACCCGGTCATCGGGCGCGAGAAGGAGATCGAGCGGGTCATGCAGGTGCTGTCCCGCCGTACCAAGAACAACCCGGTCCTCATCGGCGAGCCCGGCGTCGGCAAGACCGCCGTGGTCGAGGGCCTGGCCCAGGCGATCGTCAAGGGCGAGGTCCCCGAGACCCTCAAGGACAAGCACCTCTACACGCTTGACCTGGGTGCCCTGGTCGCCGGTTCCCGCTACCGCGGTGACTTCGAGGAGCGCCTGAAGAAGGTGCTCAAGGAGATCCGCACCCGCGGCGACATCATCCTGTTCATCGACGAGCTCCACACCCTCGTGGGTGCGGGTGCCGCCGAGGGCGCGATCGACGCCGCCAGCATCCTCAAGCCCATGCTGGCCCGTGGTGAGCTCCAGACCATCGGTGCCACGACGCTGGACGAGTACCGCAAGCACCTCGAGAAGGACGCGGCCCTCGAGCGCCGCTTCCAGCCGATCCAGGTGGCGGAGCCTTCCCTCCCCCACACGATCGAGATCCTCAAGGGCCTGCGGGACCGCTACGAGGCCCACCATCGCGTCTCCATCACGGACGAGGCCCTCGTCCAGGCGGCGACGCTGGCGGACCGGTACATCTCGGACCGCTTCCTGCCGGACAAGGCGATCGACCTGATCGACGAGGCCGGCTCCCGGATGCGCATCCGCCGGATGACCGCGCCGCCGGACCTCCGCGAGTTCGACGAGAAGATCGCGGCCGTGCGCCGCGACAAGGAGTCGGCCATCGACTCCCAGGACTTCGAGAAGGCAGCTTCTCTCCGTGACAAGGAGAAGCAGCTGCTGGCGGCGAAGACCAAGCGCGAGAAGGAATGGAAGGCCGGCGACATGGACGTCGTCGCCGAGGTCGACGGCGAGCTCATCGCCGAAGTCCTCGCGACCGCGACCGGCATTCCCGTCTTCAAGCTCACCGAGGAGGAGTCCTCGCGACTGCTCCGCATGGAGGACGAGCTCCACCGTCGGGTCATCGGCCAGAAGGACGCCATCAAGGCGCTCTCCCAGGCGATCCGCCGTACCCGTGCCGGTCTGAAGGACCCGAAGCGCCCGGGTGGCTCGTTCATCTTCGCCGGTCCGTCCGGTGTCGGTAAGACCGAGCTCTCCAAGACGCTCGCCGAATTCCTCTTCGGCGACGAGGACGCGCTGATCTCCCTCGACATGTCGGAGTTCAGCGAGAAGCACACGGTTTCCCGTCTCTTCGGTTCGCCCCCCGGCTACGTGGGCTACGAAGAGGGCGGCCAGCTCACCGAGAAGGTGCGCCGGAAGCCGTTCTCCGTCGTCCTCTTCGACGAGGTCGAGAAGGCCCACCCGGATATCTTCAATTCCCTTCTCCAGATCCTGGAGGACGGTCGCCTGACCGACTCCCAGGGCCGGGTCGTGGACTTCAAGAACACGGTCATCATCATGACGACCAACCTGGGTACCCGGGACATCTCGAAGGGCTTCAACCTGGGCTTCGCGGCCCAGGGCGACACCAAGACCGGCTACGACCGGATGAAGGCGAAGGTCAACGAAGAGCTCAAGCAGCACTTCCGGCCCGAGTTCCTCAACCGCGTCGACGACACGGTCGTCTTCCACCAGCTCACCGAGGAAGACATCATCCAGATCGTCGACCTGATGATCGCGAAGGTCGACGAGCGCCTCAAGGACCGCGACATGGGCATCGAGCTGAGCGGCGACGCGAAGCTCCTGCTCGCCAAGCGCGGCTACGACCCGATCATGGGTGCCCGGCCGCTGCGCCGGACCATCCAGCGCGAGATCGAGGACATGCTCTCGGAGAAGATCCTCTTCGGCGAGCTCCGCCCCGGTCAGATCGTGGTCGTCGGCAAGGAGGGCGAAGGCGACGACGCCAAGTTCACCTTCCGCGGCGAGGAGAAGTCGGCCCTGCCCGACCTGCCCCCGATCGAGGCCACGGGCTCCGGCCCGGACCTCTCCAAGGGTGCGTAAGCGGTAGGCGCTGAACACAGCGGTACGAAGGGGCGGCCCGGAACCCAAGAGGTTCCGGGCCGCCCCTTTTTCATGCGCCGGGACGGCTCGGTTCCGGCTCGGTTCCTGCTCGGTTCCGGCTCGCGCCGGTGACAAGCCGCACAGAACAAAACGGACGTACTAGGCAGATTCGTAGATCAATGGACCCCTGGACCAAGCCTTCGTCCCAGTAGGAGGCCGTCAACCGGACGCGTCACACCGCCCCTGCTACGAGCCCCGGTAGTAATCGGGACATTTGGGGAAGTCCGGGGGCGCGGGTTACCAAAGATGGGCCAACCCGGCACGTGCCGCATCGTGCCGGGTCACTTCATGCCCGTATCGGGCATGGCCCTTCCTCGTCCCCGGCCCCGGAGGTCTGCTACATGTCCGCGAAGCGCGTCAACACCCGTCGTACCCGTATCGCCGTCGGCGCCACCGCTCTCGGTGCGGTGCTGGCTCTTGGGGCCGGGACGACCGCCGCCTTCGCCGACACCCAGCAGACGGCCCCCGCCCGGACCGCCGAGCTGGTGGCCCAGCAGGCCTCCGCCCCGGCGGCCGGCTCCGCGGCCGGCACGACGACCGGCCTGTGGGACAAGCCGCTGGAGAAGTACACGCTGTCCGCGACCTTCGGCAAGGGCGGCAGCATGTGGTCCAGCAAGCACTCCGGCCAGGACTTCGCCGTCCCGGTCGGCACCCCGGTCAAGGCCGCGGCCGCCGGCGTCGTCGTCAAGGCGGGCCCGAACGGTGGCGGCGACGGCCCCGCGTACGGTAACGCCATCGTGATCAAGCACGCGAACAACACGTACTCGCAGTACGCGCACCTCTCGAAGATCCAGGTCAAGATCGGCCAGAAGGTCTCCGTCGAGCAGCGCATCGCCCTGTCGGGCAACACCGGCAACTCCAGCGGCCCGCACCTGCACTTCGAGATCCGCACCACCCCGAACTACGGCTCGGCCGTGAACCCGGTGGCCTTCCTGCGCAAGGCCGGCGTCACGATCTGACCGGACGGTCCGACCTGTCACTCGGAGCGGCCGACCATCCAGGCGTTCGTCTGGGCGTTGCGTCCCGCGGCGTCGAGCGTGCCGGCCTCGTAGGCGGCGGCCTGCTCCGGTGAGAAGGCCGCCTTGTAGAACCGGACGTCGTAGATCGATCCCTTCCAGGCGCCCGCCCAGGCGTTCTGGTGACGGGCCCGGCCGAGCTGCGACGGGCCGTCGCTCTTGTGGATGCCCGGGATCGGCGCCTCACCGGCCTTCTTGCCCTGCACGTAGAGGGCGATCGTCTTCTTCTTCGCGTCGTGCACGGCCGTCAGCAGCGTCGGGATCTTGACGTTGTCGACCCCTTCGGCGGCGACCGTCACCACGGTCGGCGTGGCCCCCTTGTCGGTGGTCCGTACCCGGAACACCCAGGCCTGCTTGCCGTTCACCATGTCCGAGCCCAGCTCGAAGGTGAATGAATCCCCGCCGCCCTGGCTGAGCGCGATCTGGGGGCCCGGCGCCGTGGACGTGTTGTGGACGCGGGCCGACAAGGAGAAGCTCTTGGCCGTGTCCACGGCCGCCTTGGTGGCCTGCGCGTACGAGCTCGGGCTGCCGGTGAGGCGCAGTTCGTAGTGCGAGTCGACCTTGGGGACGGTCGCGTCCGGGCCCATGCGGATGTGGACCTTGCCGTTGCTGTCGCGGAGCAGCGAGGGATCGGTGGCGACGACGGGCGAGTAGCCCTTCGGGGACTCCGGCGCCCCGGACACGGACGGCGCGTCGGTCGCGAGGTCCTTCCCCTCTCCTCCGGGCCCCTCGCCCTTCAGGAGCAGGAACGCTCCGCCACCGGCGAGCAGGGCCATGGCCACCGCGCTCCCCACGATCGTCCACAGCCGCTTGCGGCGCCGCTCGGCGCCGGCCCGGTCGGCCATGGCCTCCCAGTCCGGCTGGTTGCCCGGGGTGAAGGCCGCCGGCTCCGGCGGGCCCGAGGGATCGGGTTGCCCCAGGTGCGGGACCGGCTGCGTCGACCGGTGGAGGTCCGGCCCCTGCTGGTACGGGCCGGCCGGGCCGCCCTGCGGGTAACCGTAGCCGTCGGGCCCGGTCGGAGCGGGTCCGAAGCCGCCGGATATCGGGGGCCCGGGCGGGAAGCCGTAGCCGCCCTGGGCGGGCTGGCCGGGCGGGGGGCCGTAGCCGCCCTGCTGGGGCTGGCCGGGCGGGAACCCGTAGCCGCCGCCCTGTGCGGGCGGTCCCGGCGGGAACCCGTATCCGCCGCTCCCGGCGGCGGGCTCGGGCTGCGGGTTGCTCGGGGGATTCGTGCCGTCGGTCATGCCACGGATGCTAAGTCACGGCCCCGTGGGCGGTACGGCCCGGTACCCGTCCCGTCGCTCCCGCGCTCCTCCCGGCCCCTCCCGGCCATCCCCCCCCGCACCCGTTAGCCCTGCGGCAGCTTGAGCACCGGGAAGCTGCCCGTCGCCGTCGGCGCGTGCTCCGGCAGCCACAGCACCGCCACCGCACCCGCCGCCGCGCCCTCGCGGTCCGTGCCGCCCGGGGCGGCCACGTTGCGGAAGGTCAGCCGGGCGCCCAGCACCCGCGCCTGGCCCTCCGCGATGGTCAGTCCCAGCCCGTGCCCGACACCCGCGCGGTCCGTCGACCCGGTCCGGAAACGGCTGGGCCCCTCGCGCAGCAGTGCCTCCGGGAAGCCCGGCCCGTGGTCGCGGACCCGTACGACCCGGCCCTCGACGTCGACCTGGACCGGCGGCTGCCCGTAGCGCGCGGCATTGGCGAGGAGGTTGCCCAGGATCCGCTCCAGGCGCCGCGGGTCGGTGCTGACGATCTCGTCCGCGACGACCCGTACGGTCGCCTCCGGCATCAGTGCCCTCACCCGCCGGCTCACGAACTCGCCCAGCGCCACGTCCTGGAGCTCCGCCCGCTCCGACGCGCTGTCCAGCCGGGCCACCTCCAGTACGTCCTCGACCAGGGCGCGCAGGGCCTGCGCCCGGTCCCGGACCAGCTCGGTCGGACGCCCCGGAGGCAGCAGTTCCGCCGCCGTGAGCAGGCCCGTCACCGGCGTGCGCAGCTCGTGCGCGATGTCCGCGGTCACCCGCCGCTCGGCCTCCAGCCGCTGCTGGAGGGCGTCGGCCATGGCGTCCACGGCCCGCGCGAGGTCGTCCGTCTCGTCCCGGACGACGCCGCCGACCGCGTCCCGCACCCGTACGTCGGGATCGCCGTGCGCCACCCGCTGCGCGGCGGCCGCGGCCTTGCGCAGCCTGCGCGAGATCTGCCCGCCGATGAGCACGCCGAGCGCCGAGCCGCCGATCACGGCGGCGAGGCCGCCGACGACCAGGGCGCGGTCCAGGTCGGGGAGCAGGTTGGCGCTCTCCCGGAAGGGGGTGTGCAGCGACAGCACCTGCCCGTTGACGAGCGGTACGGCGGCCCACACCTCGGGCATCCCGTGCGGCTTCTCCTGGATGTACGTCCCGCGCCGCCCCGACTGCACCTTGCGGCGCAGTTCGGCGGGCAGCTCCGGGTCGTTGAGCTTGGCGCCCATCGGCGGCTTGCGCCCGGCCTCGGCGTTGCGGGAGATGAACTGCACGCGGTCCAGCTGCACCTCGCGGGCGCTCTCCAGCATCGACACGCGGGCAGCGCTGTGCACCACAAGGCTCAGCGCGATCGTGACGAGGGCGCCCACGGAGGCGACGGCGACGGCGATCTTCCAGCGGATCCCCGTGCGCAGGGTGAACCGTCTCATGCCTTGAGCTTGTAGCCGAAGCCCCGGACCGTTTCGATCCGGTCCTGGCCGATCTTGGTGCGCAGTCGCTGGACGTGGACGTCGACAACGCGGGTGTCGCCGCCCCAGTCGTAGTCCCAGACCCGCTCCAGCAGGCGGTCGCGCGACAGTACGGTGCCGGGCGCCGAGGAGAACTCCAGCAGCAGCCGCATCTCGGTCGGCGTCAGCGCCACGGCGGCGCCAGCCTTGCGCACCTCCATGCCCTCGGTGTCGACCTCCAGGTCGCCGAAGGAGAGCACCCCGCGCTCGCCGTCCGGACCGTTGTGGGCGGAGGCCGGTCCGGCGTTCTGCGAGCCGCCGGAGTGGTCGAAGCGGCGCAGCACGGCGCGGATCCGGGCGACGAGGACGGAGCCGTCGAAGGGCTTGGTGACGTAGTCGTCGGCGCCGGCCTCCAGGCCCAGCACCACGTCGATGGAGTCGGCGCGCGCCGACAGCATGATGACGGGGACGGTGGACTCGTCCCGGATGCGGCGGCACAGGCTCACCCCGTCCATGCCGGGGACCATCACGTCCAGCAGGGCGATGTCGGGCCGGTCGGCGCGGAAGGACTCCAGGCCGGACAGGCCGTCGGGCATGGCCGTGACCACGAACCCGTCGCGTTCCAGCGCCAGGGTCGTGGCCTCGCGGATGACGTCGTCGTCCTCCACGAACAGGACATGGGTCTCGGCCATGCGGAAGCCTCGCCTCGGTTCCTTCTGTGCTCAGTTCTGTTGACTCGTGGCCGGGGCGGGCTGGGCACCGCCGTCGACCACGTTGCTGTACTCCGAGTGCACTCGGTCCTGCTCGGTGAACGTCTCCCCGTTCCAGCGGTACGTGATCACGTCCTCGCCCGACGGATAGGCGAGCGCGTCGCTCTTTCCGTAGACCTGCTTCGTGACCACCAGGTCGCCCCGGTCGATCTCCGCGTAGACGGGGGGTTGTTCGTCCGAGAACACATTCTCGTACGTCGCGCCGTCCGCGCGGTACACGTACGAGCCGCGGCCCAGGGCGTCGGCGCAGGACAGGACGTTGACGATGATGTCGACGACCGCGCTGCCCGTGACCTTCCCGTAGGTCACGTCCACGGGGTACTCCTTGCCGCACGGCTTGAGGTCCCGCTTCACCTCGGCGCTGACCTTGGGATCCTTCATCAGCAGCCCGACCGGGTCGACCTTCTTGAGGGGCCGGCCGGAGGCGCTGGCGGAGGCCTGGGAGGGAGCGGTCGGCGCGGCCTTGGACACTGGGTCGGTGCGGGCGGGGCCGCCGTCGCGCAGGCCCGTGCCACCGGTGGCGCAACCGACCACGAACACGGCAGTGCCGACGAGGACGACCGTCCCCGCCGACATCAGCACCAGCGAACTCCTGCTGCTCAGACCTTGGCCGTTCAGGCCGCGCACCGCTCCCGCCCCTCGTACCGCATGGTGTTGTGCTCACCGCGTTCCAGCGCGCGCATGTCCAGGTCCCGGCTCTCCAGTTCCTGCCGGAGGCGGGCCAGCGCGCGGTGCAGCGTGCTCTTCACGGTACCCGTCGACATCCCGAGCGCCGCGGCCGTCTCCTCGGTGCTCATCTGCTCCCAGTGTCGCAGCACGACCACGCTGCGCTGCTTCGGCGCGAGCACCTTGAGGATGTCCATCAGCAGGGCCCGGTCGGCGCGCTGGTCGGAGCCGTCCTCGACGGAGGCGTCGGGGAGCTGCTCGGTGGGGACCTCGTCGAGCTTGCGGGCGCGCCACCACTCGGTGCGGGTGTTGATCATGACCCGGCGGAGGTAGGCGTCGGCCAGGGACTTGTCGGCGATGCCGTCCCAGCGGCCGTAGGTCCGCACGAGCGCGGTCTGCAGGAGGTCCTGGGCGTCGGTGGGGTCCGGGACCAGGCGCCGGGCACTGCGCAGCAGCGCGTCCTGCCGGGTGCGTACGTACTCTTCGAATTCGAGTACCTCGCCGTGCGCCATCTCAGACCGCCTCCGCTGCCGTCCACCTGCTCATCCGCCTGTCTTACGGACTCGAAGGTACGGAGGGGTTGTCACGGGCCTGTGCGGGCCAGCCTTCGGTGGACGCACGGACACCCATAGGTTCTGTAACAGCGCCCGTGAGCTGCGGTTTCCCGGCGAAAAGCGGAATCGTCGAGTCAGCTTCGATCAGGTGGCGCCGGGGCCTGCGGGAGCCTGCGGGAGCCGGTAGAGACCGCCGTCGAGGGGTTCCACCAGCCCGTCGGAGACCAGCCCGTCCAGTGCCCGGGCCCGCTGCACCGGCTCGTCCCAGACCGTGTCGAGCACGGCCCCCGGAACGGCGCCCACCGCCTCCCGGAGCACGGCGAGCAGCTTGCCGCGCACCTGCCGGTCGGTCCCGGCGTACGTCTGCCCGCGCCGCGGCGGCCCCTCGTGCGCCGGCTTCCCGGCGAGGCGCCACGCGCACAGCCGGGCCACCGGGCAGCGGGCGCAGTCGGGGCTCTTGGCGGTGCACACCAGCGCGCCGAGCTCCATCGAGGCCGCCGCCCAGCGGGCCGCGGTGTCCTCGTCCTGCGGCAGCAGGGCCCGGGCCAGGCGCCGCTCGGCGGCGGTGGTGGCGTTCGGCGGGTACTCGACCCCGGTGGCGGCGCGCGCGAAGACCCGCCGGACGTTTGTGTCGAGGACGGCGTGCCGCTGCCCGTACGCGAAGGAGGCCACGGCGGCCGCCGTGTACTCGCCGATCCCGGGCAGCGCGAGGAGCTGCGCGTGCTCCTGCGGTACGTCGCCCCCGTGCCGCTCCGTTATCGCGACGGCCGCGCCGTGCAGCCGCAGGGCCCGGCGCGGGTAACCGAGCCGCCCCCAGGCCCGTACGGCCTCGCCGGGGGCCTCGGCGGCCAGGTCGGCGGGCCGGGGCCAGCGGGCGAGCCACTGCTCGTAGACCGGCAGGACCCGGCTGACGGGGGTCTGCTGGAGCATGAACTCGCTGACCATGACCCCCCAGGGGCCGGCCTCGGGGCGGCGCCAGGGCAGGTCACGGGCGTGCTCGTCGAACCACGCGATGACGGGGGAGTGCAGCGCGTGGGAGACGTCGGGGGACACGGCGGCGGACCCGTCGGTGGACACGGCGGCGGAGGAAGCGGCGGATTCGGGGGATTCGGAGGATTCGAGGGATGCAGTCATGGCAGACGGCATCCTGGCACGTTTCGCGACGCCCGCGCCGGGCCCCGGCCCGTGAACCGGACGCCGGCTCGGGCTGCGCTCGCCCGTATGGCGGCGTAGAGGCAGGCGTCCGGGTTACGCCCCCAGGATGATCATCGGCAAATCGAGTCCACCCCGCGGCATGTGGGGCACTGATCGGGCCGCGAACTCTCGTAAAGTTCCGTCCGTGGGATCTCTGCGCAATCCGGTCGGGCCGCTCCCCTCCTCCATCTACTGGCGACGGAGGGCTGTGCTGGCGTCCGTTGTCGCGCTCCTGGCGCTCCTCGCCGTATGGACCGTCAGCTCGGGCGGAGGGAAGTCGAGTACGAACGGAAAGGGCCAGAGCCGCCCCGATCCCGTCGCGTCGATCACCCCCGGGCCGGCCGGAACCGGGCCGGCGATCAGTGCGGCCCCCGGCGGGCGCGCGGAGTCGGGCGGCGCAATCACCGGGTCCGAGGGCGGCGGCTCCACGGGCGGCGGGGGCAAGAACGGCGAACCGGGCGGTGGCGCGGGCTCCGGCGGTGGCCCGGGCTCCGGCTCCGGCTCCGGTGGTCCCGAGACCGGTCCGGCGTCGCCGGTCCCGGCGGACTCGCCGCTCCCCACCTGCGCGCCCGGTGCGCTGCAGTGGGAGGTCAAGAGCGCGAAGAACGAGTACGAGGCGAACGAGAAGCCCCGCCTCGAACTCGTCGCCCGCAACATCTCCGGGACCACCTGCAAGATCGACCTCGGTCCCAAGCAGGCGGTCGTGACCATCCTTCAGGCGAGCAGCAGCAAGGCGGTGTGGTCCTCGGCGGACTGCCCGACGGGCCCGGGCAACGCCTTCTTCCGCCTCCCGGCGCAGGGCGAGACGAAGCAGTCGCTGGAATGGGACCGCAGGTCCAGCGCCGCCGACCAGTGCGCCACGCCTCCCGCGGGGTCGGCCGCTCCGGACACGTACGTGGTCGAGGTCAAAGCCCCCGGCATGCCGGTGGCCCGCACGTCGTTCGTCCTGAAGCAGGACTAGCAGCTGCCGCTGCGGCGCCGTTGCCGGGGGCGGAGCCCCAGGAGCGGCGCGAGCTAGACGTACCGCTCCAGGATCGAAGACTCCGCGAGCCGCGACAGCCCCTCGCGCACGCTCCGCGCCCGCGCCTCGCCCACCCCGTCCACCGTCTGCAGGTCGTCCACGCTCGCGGCGAGCAGCTTCTGCAGCCCCCCGAAGTGCTCCACGAGCCGCTCGATGATCGCGCCCGGCAGCCTCGGCACCTTCGCCAGCAGCCGGTACCCGCGGGGCGACACCGCCGAGTCCAGGGTCTCGGGCGAGCCCGTGTACCCCAGCGCCTTCGCCACGATCGCCAGCTCCAGCAGCTCCGGATGCGTCAGCGCGTCCAGCTCGGCCAGCGCCTCGTCCACCGTGCGGGAACGCTTCGCCGTCGGCTCCGGCACGTAGTCCCGGATGACCAGCTCCCGTTCCTGCTCGATGCCGACCGTCAGCTCGTCCAGCTGCAGCGACAGCAGCCGCCCGTCCGTGCCCAGTTCGACCACGTACTCGGCGATCTCGGTCGCGATCCTGCGGACCATCTCCAGCCGCTGCGCGACCGCCGTCACATCGCGGACGGTGACGAGGTCCTCGATCTCCAGCGCCGACAGCGTGCCCGCGACCTCGTCGAGGCGCAGCTTGTACCGCTCCAGCGTGGCCAGCGCCTGGTTCGCCCGCGACAGGATCGCCCCGGACTCCTCCAGGACCCGCCGCTCGCCGTCCACGTACAGGGCGATCAGCCGCATCGACTGCGACACCGACACGACCGGGAAGCCGCACTGCTTGGAGACGCGGTCGGCGGTGCGGTGCCGCGTACCCGTCTCCTCCGTGGGGATCGACGCGTCCGGCACCAGCTGCACGCCGGCCCGCAGGATCTTGGTGATGTCCTTGTCGAGGATGAGCGCGCCGTCGAGCTTGCACAGCTCGCGCAGCCGGGTCGCGGTGAACTCCACGTCCAGGACGAAGCCGCCCGTGCACATCGCTTCGACGCTCTTGTCCATCCCGAGGACGATGAGCCCGCCGGTGTTGCCGCGGACGATCCGCTCCAAGCCGTCACGCAGCGGCTGACCAGGTGCGACCGCGCTCAGCGAGGCGCGCATCATGGCCTCCTGCTTGGAGCTCGCGCCCGACTTGCCGGATGCTGCTGCCCCGTCCTTGGCTGCCACTGCACTCCTCGGGTCGCGGGTTGCGCCGCCTGCGTACGGCCGGGCGGACCATCCAGAAGTCTACCGGCGCCCGCTGTGAGCCCGCCGTGGCTTGGCAGGTCCGGCACGCGAGGACCCCGCGCGGACCGCGGACCGACCCCTCGCGGACCCCGGACGGAACCCCGCGCGGACCCCCTTACGCGCTCTCCGACGGGGGCTCGGCGGCTACTCGGCGGCCCGCTCCTTGGCCGGCGTACGGGACCGCCCGCGCGGCAGCACCCGGAGCGCGTCGCCCATGTCGGCGACCTCGATGACCTTCATCCCCGCCGGCACCTTGCCCGGATCCGACGGCACCAGCGCGTGCGTGAAGCCCAGCCGGTGCGCCTCGGCGAGCCGCCGCTGCACGCCGGTCACCCGCCGCACCTCGCCGGCCAGCCCGACCTCGCCGATCGCGACGAGGTTCTTCGGGAGCGGGACGTCACTGGCCGCGGAGGCCAGGGCGAGCGCGATCGCCAGGTCGGCGGCCGGCTCGGTGAGCTTCACGCCGCCCACCGTCGCGCTGTAGATGTCGCGCTTGCCGAGCGCGGTGATCCGGCCGCGCTGCTCCAGCACCGCCAGCATCATCGAGACGCGCGAGGTCTCCAGGCCCGAGGTGGTGCGCCGGGGGGAGGGGATCTGCGAGTCGACGGTCAGCGCCTGCACCTCGGCGACCAGCGGACGCTTCCCCTCCAGGGTCACGGTCAGGCAGGTCCCGGGAACGGCCTCGGCGCGCCGCGTCAGGAACAGCCCGCTCGGGTCGGCGAGCCCGGTGATCCCCTCGTCGTGCAGCTCGAAGCAGCCGACCTCGTCGGTCGCCCCGTACCGGTTCTTGACGCCGCGCACGAGCCGGAGGCGCGCGTGCCGGTCGCCCTCGAAGCTCAGCACCACGTCGACGAGGTGCTCCAGCAGCCGCGGCCCGGCGATCGCCCCGTCCTTGGTCACGTGGCCGACGAGGAGGGTGGACATCCCGCGCTCCTTGGAGGCCCGGATCAGCGCACCGGCCACCTCCCGCACCTGGGCCATGCCGCCGGGCGCGCCGTCGATCTCGGGGGAGGCGACGGTCTGTACGGAGTCCAGGATCAGCAGGGCGGGCTTCACGGCGTCGAGATGCCCGAGCACGGCGGAGAGATCGGTCTCGGCGGCCAGGTAGAGGTGATCGCTGAGGGCGTTGATCCGGTCGGCCCGCAGCCGCACCTGGCTCGCCGACTCCTCGCCCGTGACGTACAGCGTGCGGTGCTCGTCGCTGGCCGCCTTCGCCGCGACGTCCAGCAGCAGCGTCGACTTCCCGACGCCGGGCTCGCCGGCGAGCAGCACCACGGCGCCGGGCACGAGCCCGCCGCCGAGGACGCGGTCCAGCTCGTCCACGCCGGTGCTGCGCGCCGTCGCCGTGCGCCCGTCGACCTGCGCGATCGGCACCGCGGCGGTCGACACCCGGCCGGCGGCGGTGGTGCGCACGGCGGGGGCGCCCATCTCCTCGACGGTGCCCCAGGCCTGGCACTCGGGACAGCGGCCGAGCCACTTCGCGGTCGTCCAGCCGCACTCGGTACAGCGGTAGGACGGCCGGTCCTTGGCGGATGAACGAGCAGTGCGGGCAGCCATGGCGCTCACCGTAGCCGCCCGCACTGACAGCCGGGGCGGCGGTGGGCCTCCCGCGTCGGGGTCTGCGATCTGCGTGGGCCTCCCGCATCTGCGTGGGCCTCCCACGTCAGGGTCGGCGTCAGCGCATCACCGATCTGTTCACCCGTAAGGGCTAAAAGTGGGGAAGGCTTCCAGGGCGTCACCGGCGCGCCGCCTACGGTCGCCAGGTGAACAGCAGCAACCAGGCACACCCCTCATCGCGCACCGGCGCACACCGGGCGCACGGGCGCACGCCCTACGAAGTGGAGCAACCGCCCCCCTTTCGGCACGAGCCTTACCTGGACGGTCTGTTCACGTACTGCCTGTCGGTCCTGTGCGACCACGACACCGCCACCGAGGTCCTCGGCGAGGTCCTCGCCGTGGCCGAGCGGCATCCCGGCCGCTGCCCCGACGAGGGGGACCGGCGGGCCTGGCTCTACGCACTGGCCCGCTGGGGCTGCCTGCGCCGGCTGGCGGAGCAACGGCGTACCCGGCAGGGAGCGCATTCCGCCCGGCGCGCGCCGGAGCACGCCGGACGCGGCCGTGCGCCGGGTGGTGACACGGCCACCGACAGCGCCCCCGAGGCCCATCGGCTCCTTGACGTGAGCGCGTACCGCCGTACCGAGCTGGCCCGGCTCGCCTGGCCGGAGGCCGCCGGGACCACGCCCGTGCAGCGCGAGGCCCTCGAACTCGCCGTCCGCCACCGCCTCGGCGTCCCCGAACTCGCCGCCGTCCTCGGCACACCCCCGGCCGCCGCCCGGGAGCTCCTGTCCGGCGCCGCCTGCGAGGTCGAGCGCACCCGTACCGCCCTCGCCGTCGTGGAGACCGGCAGCTGTCCCGCCGTCTCCCGGCTCACCGGCGACGACGGCGACGGCAACGTGCTGCTGTCCAGCACGCTGCGCGCCGAGCTCGTCCGCCACGTCGACGACTGCCCCCGATGCCGGCGCGTCGCCGAACGCGTGGGCGCCGCGGCCCCCTGGCCCGGCTCCGGCGGCCTCGACACCGCCGCCCTCCCGCTCGTGCCGGCCCCCCGCACCGCCGTCCACGCGGCGATGCTCCGCTCCGGCCGGGGCCGCGGCCGCGGGCCCGGCCCGCGTTTCGACCGCACCGGCTTCCCGATGGACCCCAAGGACCGCGCGGCCCGCCGCGACCGGCTGCGCGCCCGGGCGGTGACCACCACCGTGGTCGCCACCGTCGTCGCCGCCCCGGTCCTGGCGCTGTGGGCGGCGTACCGCGGCGACACCGGGACGGGCGAGCCCGTCGGCGGCGACGCCACCCGCATCTCCGCCAGCGAGACCGAGCTCCCGACCGCGCGGACCGACGGCCACCCGCTGACCGCCTACGAGAACACCGGGAACGCCGCCACCACCACCGGCGGCCCCGGCTTCGCCCAGGACAGCGCCGCCTCCGACGTCTCCGTCGAGGTGATCAGCAGCGGCCCGCCGGCGACCCCCGACCACTCCGGCGCACCGGGCCGTCTCACCGTGGCCGCATCCTCCCGCGGCTCCCTCACCCTGCTCACCCTCACCGCCTCCGGCGGAGCCCCGGTGGACTGGCGGCTCTGGTCCGACGCGCCCTGGCTGCGCGCGAGCCGGACCGCGGGCACCCTGGCTCCCGGAGAATCGGTCACCCTGCGGATCGCCGTGGACCCCGAGGCCCAGCCCGTGGGCGCCTGGACGGCCCGGGTCGGGATCGATCCGAGCGGTGCGGTGGTCTCCATCCAGGGCCGCGGCCGCCCCGCCTCGACGCCGCCGCCGTCCCCGGACCCGACGTCGCCCCCGAGTCCGTCGCCGACCCCGGACCCGACGCATCCGCCCACCCCGACCCCGACTCCGACGGAGCCGACGATCCCGCCGCCGTCCCCGACGCCCACGCCGACCCCGACGGATGGCCCCGGTGGAACGGATTCCCCGGACCCGGACCCGGATCCGGCCCCGTCGGCTTCACCGGGCGCTTAGGGGTGGGCTGCGTGGGTACCCCGTGGATCCCCGTCGCGGGTCCCCGCGCGGGTCGTCGCGCCGTTCGCCCTGCGGGCCGCCTTGTCGGTCGCCTCGTCGGTCGCCCCCCGGCTCAGACCGGATCGGCGGGGTGCGGGGCCATCGGCAGCAGCGAGGCCAGCCGCGCCTCGCACAGCTTCACGAGTGCCTCGTAGCCCTCCCGGCCCATCAGCTCCGTCAGCTCGGCGCGGTACGTCACGTACACCGGGTCCCCGGCGCCGTGCGCGGACGTGGCCGACGTACACCACCAGTGCAGGTCGTGGCCGCCGGGACCCCAGCCGCGGCGGTCGTACTCCCCGATCGACACCTGCAGCACGCGGGTGTCGTCGGGCCGGTCGATCCAGTCGTACGTCCGGCGGATCGGCAGCTGCCAGCAGACGTCCGGCTTCGTCTCCAGCGGCTCGCGGCCCTCCTTCATCGCGAGGATGTGGAGGGAGCAGCCGGACCCGGCGGCGAACCCCGGCCGGTTCAGGAAGATGCACGCGCCGTCCCAGCGGCGGGTCTGCTTCTCCCCGTCGTCGTCGTACTGGGTCCACCCGCTGTCGCTGCCGACGTCGTGGAACTGCCACAGCTCGGGCGTCAGCCGGGCCACGTGCCGCGCGACGCGCTGCTCGTCGTCCTCGTCGGAGAAGTGCGCGCCGAGCGTGCAGCAGCCGTCGTCCGCCCGGCCCGCCTGGATGCCCTGGCAGCCGCTGCCGAAGATGCAGGTCCAGCGGGAGGTCAGCCAGGTCAGGTCGCAGCGGAAGACCTGCTCGTCGTCGGCGGGGTCGGGGAACTCCACCCACGCCCGGGGGAAGTCGAGCCCCTTCTCGTCGGCCACGACCACGGGCTTGTCCTTACCGGCCCCGGGGGCCTTTGTGGCCTTGGAGGCCTTCGTCGCCTCGGCGGCCTTCGTGGCCTCGGCGGGCTTGGCAGCCTTTTCCTCGGCCTTGAGGGTGTGGGTGTCCTTGCCCGTGTCCTTCTCCGACCGGGTCTTGCTGGCCTTCTTCGTATTTGGCACAAACACAAGCCTAAGCGCCCCTAACGCAACCCCTGAGTGTTCCCCGCAGTAGCGTTTCCCCCTATGAGACTCGGTGTCCTTGATGTGGGTTCGAACACGGTCCATCTGCTGGTGGTGGACGCGCACCCCGGCGCGCGCCCCCAGCCGGCGCACTCCCACAAGGTGGAAATGCGGCTGGCGGAGCTCCTCGACGAGCGCGGCGCCGTCACCCCCGAGGGCGTCGAGCGTCTCGTTTCGGTGATCGGCGACGCGGTGCAGGCCGCGGAGGACAAGGGGTGCGAGGACGTCCTCCCCTTCGCGACCAGTGCCGTACGCGAGGCCACGAACGCCGACGAGGTCCTGGCGCGGGTCAAGGCCGAGACCGGCGTCGACCTGCCGGTGCTGAGCGGTGAGGACGAGGCCCGGCTCACCTTCCTGGCGGCCCGCCGGTGGTTCGGCTGGTCCGCCGGGAAACTGCTGGTCCTGGACATCGGCGGCGGCTCGCTGGAGATCGCGTACGGCATCGACGAGGACCCGGACGCGGCCGTCTCCCTCCCGCTGGGCGCGGGCCGCCTCACGTCGGGCTGGCTCCCGGGCGACCCTCCGGACGCGCTGGACGTGCGGGCGCTGCGGCGGCACGTGCGGGCGGAGATCGCCCGGACGGTCCGCGAGTTCAGCCGCTTCGGAGCCCCGGACCACGTGGTGGCGACGTCGAAGACCTTCAAGCAGCTGGCCCGCATCGCGGGCGCGGCCCGCTCGGCGGACGGCCTGTACGTACAGCGGGACCTGAGCCGCAAGTCCCTGGAGGAATGGGTCCCGCGGCTGGCCGCGATGACCACGACCCAGCGCTCGGCCCTCCCGGGCGTCTCGGAGGGCCGCGCGAACCAGCTCCTGGCGGGCGCGCTGGTCGCGGAGGGCGCGATGGACCTCTTCGGCGTCGACGAGCTGGAGATCTGCCCGTGGGCCCTGCGCGAGGGCGTGATCCTACGCAGGCTGGACCACCTGCCGACGCCGTCGGGGGGCTAAGGGCGGCGGGGTAGGGCGGTACGGGGCGTCGCGCGGGCGGGGCCTTCGCCCCCTCAGCCACGTCGGGCCCGGGCGGTGGTCGGGGCGGGGCCGGAAGTCCTGCAGGGCGGTGGCTTCGGTGGCCTGTTGCCCTGGGGCGGGATCGGAGATGTTTTGGGGGTTTCCCGTCAGTCCCATCGTCTCTCCGTGTCGGGCCGGTCCCTCACGAGGCGCCCGGACCGGCACCGCGTGGTGGTCGTCACGCCCCGGGGCGGGTGTGGGCCCGTACCCTGGCTGGGTGGCAGAACCAGTCCGCATCCCGACCGCGAAAGTCGCCCTTTCCACCGCCTCCGTGTATCCGGAGTCCACGGCGACCGCCTTCGAGATCGCCGCGCGCCTCGGGTACGACGGCCTTGAGATCATGGTCTGGACGGATCCGGTCAGTCAGGACGTCGACGCGCTGCGCCGCCTCTCCGACCACCATCAGGTGCCCATCCTCGCCGTGCACGCGCCCTGTCTGCTCATCACCCAGCGCGTGTGGTCCACCGACCCGTGGGTCAAGCTGCAGCGCGCCCGGGCCGCGGCCGAGAAGCTCGGTGCGAGCACGGTCGTGGTGCACCCGCCCTTTCGGTGGCAGCGGCAGTACTCGCGGGATTTCGTCACTGGGATCTGGCGGATGGCCGACGAGACCGACGTCCGGTTCGCCGTGGAGAACATGTACCCCTGGCGTTACCGCGACCGCGAGATGCTCGCGTACGCGCCCGAGTGGGACGTGACCAAGGACGATTACCGGCACTTCACCGTCGACCTGTCGCATACCGCGACCGCCCGTACGGACGCCACCGCGATGATCGACCGGATGGGCGACCGGCTCGCCCACGTCCACCTCGCCGACGGGAACGGATCGGCCAAGGACGAGCACCTGGTTCCGGGGCGGGGTACGCAGCCCTGCGCCGAGCTGCTCGAACGGCTCGCCCGGACCTCCTTCGACGGGCACGTGGTCATCGAGGTCAACACGCGGCGCGCGATGTCCTCCGCCGAGCGTGAGGCCGATCTCGCCGAGGCGCTGGCCTTCACCCGCCTGCACCTCGCCACCACCGCCGAGCGCGACGGGGCCCACCGGCCATGACCGATCCCGCGAAGCCAGGGGAGCCCGCGAAGCCAGGGCGGCCAGGGGAGCCCGCCGAGCCCCCCGCCCCCGCCAAGCCCCGCCGCCGGGGTCCCGGCCGGCCCCGGCAGGACGAGGCCGACGACGGTCCCGGCACCCAGGAGCGCATCCGGCTCGCCGCCCGCTCCGAGTTCGCCGCGCGCGGCTACGACAAGACCTCCGTACGCGGCATCGCCAAGGCCGCCGGCGTGGACCCGGCCCTGGTCCACCACTACTTCGGCAGCAAGGACGACCTCTTCGCCGCCGCCATCGAGATGAGCATGGAGCCCGCCCTGGTCGTCCCCGCGATCATCGGGGAGGGCCCGGACGGCATCGGCGAGCGGCTGGCCCGGTACTTCCTCGGCGTCTGGGAGAACCCGGTCACCCGGGTCCCGCTGCTCGCCGTGATCCGGTCCGCCCTCACGCACGAGGCCGCCGCGAAGGTGCTGCGCGGGCTGGTCCTGCGGCGGGTCCTGGAGCGCGTCGCCGCCGACCTCGACGTCCCCGACCCGACCTTCCGCGCCGAGCTCGCCGCCTCCCACATGGTCGGCATCGCGATCCTGCGCTACGTCGTCCAGGTCGAGCCCCTCGCGTCCGCCGATCCGGATGACATCGTGGCCCTGGTGGCCCCCACCCTCCAGCGTTACCTGACCGAGGAATGAGCCGCCCGTCCCGGCATGCGGACTTGCCGTCCGCATCCCGGGCCGGAGGCGTAGCCTCGTAACTGATTCATATCTACAGTCGTGGCCGCGCTCGCAAGGCCGGCCGCACTCATGGGGAGTGAACCCGATGCCCGAGCTGAGGTCCCGCACCGTCACCCACGGCCGCAACATGGCGGGCGCACGCGCCCTTATGCGTGCGTCGGGCGTAGCGAGCGAGGACATCGGCAAGCCGATCATCGCGGTCGCCAACTCCTTCACCGAGTTCGTCCCCGGCCACACCCACCTGGCCCCCGTCGGCCGGATCGTCTCCGACGCCATCCGCGCCGCCGGCGCCATCCCGCGCGAGTTCAACACGATCGCCGTCGACGACGGCATCGCCATGGGTCACGCCGGGATGCTCTACTCCCTGCCCTCCCGTGACCTGATCGCGGACTCCGTGGAGTACATGGTCGAGGCGCACTGCGCCGACGCGCTGATCTGCATCTCCAACTGCGACAAGATCACGCCGGGCATGCTGATGGCCGCCATGCGCCTCAACATCCCGGTCGTCTTCGTCTCCGGCGGCCCGATGGAGGCCGGCCAGGCCACCCTGGTCGACGGCACCGTCCGCAAGCTCGACCTGATCGACGCCATGGTCGACGCCTCCAACGAGAACGTCTCGGACGAGGACGTGCTGCGGATCGAGGAGAACGCCTGCCCGACCTGCGGCTCCTGTAGCGGCATGTTCACCGCCAACTCGATGAACTGCCTCGCCGAGGCCATCGGCCTGGCCCTCCCCGGCAACGGCTCGGTCCTCGCCACGCACACCGCCCGACGCGCCCTGTACGAGGACGCCGGCCGGACGGTCGTCGAGATCACCAAGCGCCACTACGAGCAGGACGACCACTCGGTCCTGCCGCGCTCCATCGCGACCCGCCAGGCCTTCGAGAACGCCATGGCCCTCGACATCGCCATGGGCGGGTCCACCAACACGATCCTCCACCTGCTGGCCGCGGCGCAGGAAGCCGGTCTGGACTACGACCTCACGGACATCGACGAGGTCTCGCGCCGCGTCCCGTGCCTGGCCAAGGTCGCTCCGAACGTGGCGCCCGGCGGCACGTACTACATGGAGGACATCCACCGCGCCGGCGGCATCCCCGCCATCCTCGGCGAGCTGCACCGCGGCGGCCTCCTGAACAAGGACGTCACCACGGTCCACTCGGACAACCTGGAGGACTGGCTGGCGAAGTGGGACGCCCGCTCCGGCACGGCCACCGCGGAGGCCATGGAGCTGTGGCACGCGGCCCCCGGCTGCAAGCGCTCCGCCACCGCCTTCTCCCAGTCCGAGCGCTGGGACACCCTCGACCTCGACGCCGAGGGCGGCTGCATCCGCTCCGTGCAGCACGCGTACTCCAAGGACGGCGGCCTCGCCGTCCTGCGCGGGAACATCGCCGTCGACGGCTGCGTCGTGAAGACGGCGGGCGTCGACGAGTCGATCTGGACCTTCGAGGGCCCGGCCGTCGTCTGCGAGTCGCAGGACGAGGCCGTCGACAAGATCCTGCGCAAGGAGATCAAGCCGGGCGACGTCGTCGTCATCCGCTACGAGGGCCCGCGCGGCGGCCCCGGCATGCAGGAGATGCTCTACCCGACCTCCTTCCTCAAGGGCCGCGGCCTCGGCAAGGTCTGCGCCCTGGTGACGGACGGCCGTTTCTCCGGCGGCACCTCGGGCCTGTCCATCGGCCACGCCTCCCCGGAGGCGGCCTCGGGCGGCACCATCGCGGTCGTCGAGGACGGCGACCGGATCCGCATCGACATCCCGAACCGGTCCATCGAGCTCCTCGTCGACGACGCCACCCTGGCGGCCCGCCACGAGGCCCTCGGCGGCGTCTACGCCCCGAAGAACCGCGAGCGCACGGTCTCCGCGGCCCTGCGCGCCTATGCCGCGATGGCCACCAGCGCCGACAAGGGCGCGGTCCGCGACGTGAGCCTCCTTCCCTGACGCCCTCGCAACCTCTCGGTCCAGGCGGGCCTCTCGGCCCGGGCAGGCCTCTCGGCTCCGGGCGTCTGCGCCGGACTCCGTCCGCCGAGCCCGGGCTGACCCGCCGTACGACCACCGAACCCCGCCGGGCGCGTCACCACCCGGCGGGGTTCTGCGTACCCACCGCGAAGACGGCCCCGTCGGGCGCGGACGCGTACACCCGCCCGTCGGCGACCACGGGCGCGGGCAGCGTCGCGCTGACGACCCCCTGGGCGGCGCCCATCCGGGGCTCGGTCTGCCCCATGGGCCGCCCGGTGATCGCGTCGACGGCCAGCAGCCGCCCGTCCGACGAGGTCAGATAGACCAGCCCCTCGGCGAACACCGGCCGGGAGGCCGTACCGACGCCGGTCTCCAGTCGCCACAGCTCCTTGCTCGCGCCGACCGCCACGAGCCCGCCCCTCGCCTCGAAGGCGTACACCGTCCCGTCCGGGCCCACCGACGCCTCGGCCTCGTCCAGCGGAGCCGACAGCCGCATCCGGTGGATCGCGCGGGTCCCCGCGTCCACCCGTACGACGCCGACCGTCCTGGTACCGGCGTCGTTGTCCAGCAGGTACACCGAGCCCTGCGCCGCCCCGACCGGGCGCAGCCGCCCGCCCGTCCGGACCTGCCAGCGCACCGTCCCGCCGGCCGGCTCCACCTCGGCGAGCCGGGAGGACTTCCCGTCGGTCTCCGGTGTCGACACGTAGAGCACGGGTGCGCCCGCTTGCCCCGGGGCGCTCCACCACGTGGATCCCGATCCGCCGATCTGCCGCGTCCAGCGCTGTGCGCCGCTCGCCGCGTCGAGGCCGGTCACGCTTCCGCCGGCCGCCACCGTGAGGACGTACGGGCCCGCGGTCACCACCCGCGTGCCGCCCGGCAGCTTCCGCCGCCAGCGCTCCGCACCCGTCCCGGCATCCAGCGCCTGGAGCAGTTCGCTGGCCGGGGCCACCGCCATCACCACTCCGCCGGCGTGCAGGGGGACGCTCTCCGTCGTTGTTCCGGGGTCCGGTGTGGTCGCCCGCACCGCCCAGGCCACCGAGCCGTCCGCCGGGTCGAGCCGGGCGGCGGCCAGCCCGCGGCCCGAGCAGTACAGGCCTCCGCCCTCGGCCGAGCACGACGCGGCATGCCCGACCAGGGGTACCGCCCACGGCGCGAAGCTCTTCCCCGATCCGGGCCCCGATCCCGCCGCCGACCCCGATCCCGACCCCGATCCCGCCACCGGCCCCGTCGCCGTCGGCGCCCCCGGCACCCGGGCCGTCACCTGGCCCGGCGCCCCGGCCTCCGGCCCGAACCGCAGATAGCCGCCGACCGCCCCCGCCGTGAGCAGCAGCCCGAGCCCCGCCGCCAGCAGCACCGGCCCGCGCCGACGCTCGGCCGCCGGGCCCTGCGGGGCGATACGCGCACGCCGGTGCGTGATCTCCTCGTCCGGTACGGGCCGACGCGGCCGGGGGATGAAGGCCTGCGTGTCCTCGCCGGTCGGGTAAGCGACCGCCCGCATCTCGGCGATCAGTTCCCCGGCGGTCGGCCGCTCCGCGGGATCCTTCGCCAGGCAGCGGGCCACGATCGGGACGAGCCGCGCCGGCAGCCCGGTCAGATCGGGCTCGGCGTGCACGACCTGGTACGCGACGAGGTAGTGGCTGTCGGAGTCGAACGGCCCCCGCCCGGTCGCCGCGTGCACCAGCACCGCACCCAGCGCGAACACGTCCGCGGCCGTCCCCACGTCCCGGGGCCGCTGGAACTGCTCCGGCGCCATGAACGGCGGCGTCCCGATCAGCTTGCCCGTCTCGGTCCGCAGATCGCTGTCGGCCGGGCGCGAGATGCCGAAGTCGATGACCCGCACCCCGTCCGGGGCCATCAGCACGTTGCTGGGCTTCAGGTCCCGGTGCACGACCCCGGCCCGGTGGATGTCGCGCAGGGCCTCCGCCAGCCCGGCGGCGAGCCTGGCCAGTTCGACGGGATCCAGCACCCGCTCCCGTACGCGCTCGGACAGCGTCGGCGCGTCGATGAAGAGGGTGGCCATCCACGGCCGTTCGGCATCCGGATCGGCGTCCACGACCGGCGCGGTGAAGGCCCCGCTGACCCGCCGCGCGGCCGCGACCTCCTGCCGGAACCGCGCTCGGAACTCGGGATCCACCGCGTGCTGGGCGTGCACGACCTTGACGGCGAGTTTCAGCCCCGAACTGGAGGTGGCCAGGTGCACGACGCCCATGCCGCCGGAGCCGAGCACGGATTCGAGCCGGTACTGCCCGGCGTAGTCCGGAAACCCCGCGTAGTCCGCGCACAGTGACTGCACCGCTCACCACCCCCGCCGGAGCCTAGTCGATGCCCCGTGCGAACATCCAAGGGCTTGCTACCCTGCGCGCGTTGCGCAGAGCAACACCCAAGGGGGGAGTTTTCACATGTCGGTTGAGAACGATTCAAGCCAGATCCAGGGCGTTTCCGCAGGACTGACCACGTACCCGCTCGCACCCGGATACCGGGTCAACGTCCGCAGCGGTCCGGGTACCAACTACTCGATCGTCGACGTGCTGCCGGCCGGCGGGTACGTCACGATCCGCTGCCAGTGCCCGGGCACGACGATCTCGGGCCCGTACGGCACCACCGACATCTGGGACTGCATAGGCAACGGCCGGTTCGTCTCGGACGCCTACGTGAAGACGGGCAGCGACGGCTACATCGCCGGCCGCTGCGCCTGACGCGGGGGCCGGCGACCCGTCTGACACGTGAGACGCGCCCGGCCCGACCGGCCCGGCGAGGGATAATCGCTGATGTGAGCGACGACCAGCGAGACCTGACCCCCGCCGAGCCGGCCGCGCAGGCCCCGGTCCCGGCCGGCCCCGAGCCCGAGCCGATCCGGTTCTTCGGCACGACCTGGGTGAACCACGACGGCGGCTACGCCCTGCGCCGCGCCGGCCTCGCCATCGGCTCGCTGGTCACCGCCGTCGCCGCCGCGGTTCTGCTCCGCCTCTCCTACGAGGGCCTGGAGATCGGCAACGTCGGCCCGTTCCTCAGCATCTCCGTTGTCGTCCTCTTCGCGATCGCCAGCTCCATCGCCTTCGTCAAGACGTGGGAGTCCTTCAGCCGCCGCCCCGCGCCGTCGTCCGACGAGGCCGCCCTCAAGGGCCTCAAGACGATCGGCTTCATCGGCTCCCTCATCGCGTACTTCCTGCGCTGCCTCGGCGAGGCCCCGGGCGAGAAGCTCCGGCGCGCCGAGTACGAGCAGGCCCAGGCCGATTTCGCCCGCCGCCGCAGCGCCCGTACGGGGAACCCGGCCGCCCGCCGCCCCAAGCGCAAGAAGTAACGCGCACCCCTCACCGTCACCGTCACCCTCACCGTCGTCACTTCCGGGTCATTGACGTCCCGGCACAGCCAGGAGCATTATTCATCACATGATGAATAACCTGGAAAACGGAGGAGCCCCGGCCGCCGTCCACGCCCACGGCCTGACCGTCCGCCGCGGCACCGGCCGTAGTCCCCGCACCGTCATCGACGGCATCGCCTTCGACGTCCCCCGCGGCCGCATCACCGGCCTCCTCGGCCCCTCCGGCTGTGGAAAATCCACCCTCATGCGCGCCATCGTCGGCACCCAGGCCCGCGTCACCGGCACGCTCGACGTCCTCGGCCGCCCCGCCGGCCACCCCGAGCTCCGCTCCCGCGTCGGCTACGTCACCCAGGCGCCCTCCGTCTACGACGACCTCACCGTCCGGCAGAACCTCGACTACTTCGCCGCCGTCCTCGACCCCGGCCGGGCCGCCGCCGACCGCCGCGCCGAAGCCGTTCGACAGGCCATCACCGACGTCGACCTCACCACCCACACCGACGCCCTCGCCGGCAACCTCTCCGGCGGCCAGCGCAGCCGCGTCTCCCTCGCCGTGGCCCTGCTCGGCACCCCCGAGCTCCTGGTCCTCGACGAACCCACCGTCGGCCTCGACCCCGTCCTGCGCCGCGACCTGTGGAACCTCTTCCACGCCATCGCCGCCACCCGCGGCGCGACGATCCTCGTCTCCTCCCACGTCATGGACGAGGCCGAGCGCTGCCACGACCTGCTCCTCATGCGCGAAGGCCGCATCCTCGCCCAGGACACGCCCGACGCCCTGCGCACCCGTACCCACTCCACCACCGTCGAGGAGGGCTTCCTGCGCCTCGTCGACGAGGCCAACGCGGCCAGCGCGGCCGCCGCGGCCGCCGCCGAAGGGACACCCCGATGACCGCCCCGATCACCGCCACGCCCACCGCCCCGATCGGCGCCACGAAGGCCCTGAGCGGCGCCCGCACCGCCGCCACCGCCGCCCGCGTCCTGCGCCAGCTCCGCCACGACCCGCGCTCCATCGCGCTGATGCTCCTGGTCCCCGTCCTGATGCTCACCCTGCTGCGCTTCGTCTTCGACGGCAGCCCCCGCACCTTCGACGGCATCGGCGCGTCACTCCTCGGGATCTTCCCCCTCATCACCATGTTCCTGGTGACCTCCATCGCCACCCTGCGCGAACGCACCTCCGGCACCCTCGAACGCCTCCTCGCCATGCCCCTCGGCAAGGGCGACCTCATCGCCGGCTACGCCCTCGCCTTCGGCGCCGTCGCCGTCGTCCAGTCCCTCCTCGCCACCGGCCTCGCCCTCTGGCTCCTCGGCCTCGACGTCGTCGGCTCCCCCTGGCTGCTCCTCCTCGTGGCCCTCCTCGACGCCCTCCTCGGCACCGCACTCGGCCTCTTCGTCTCCGCCTTCGCCGCCTCCGAGTTCCAGGCCGTCCAGTTCATGCCGGCGGTGATCTTCCCCCAGCTGCTCCTCTGCGGCCTGTTCGCAGCCCGCGACACCATGCACCCGGTCCTCGAAGGCCTCTCCGACGTCCTGCCCATGTCCTACGCCGTCGACGGCATGACCCAGGTCCTCACCCACACCGACATGACCGCCGACTTCGTGCGCGACTGCGTGATCGTCGCCGCCTGCGCCCTGCTCGTACTGGCCCTCGGCGCGGCCACCCTCCGCCGCCGCACGCCCTGACCGCGCGCCGGCTGACCGCACTACGGACGGCGCCGCCCCGCTGCCCGCCCGGGTGCAAGGATGAGGACGTATACGTACCAGCCCAGGCGCAAGAACAGTTCGGCGAGGTGGATCGGGCATGACCCAGACAGTCGCAGTCCTCGGTACCGGCAAGATCGGCGAGGCCCTGCTCAGCGGAATGATCCGCGGCGGCTGGCCCGCCTCGAAGCTCCTCGTCACCGCCCGCCGCGCCGAACGCGCCGAGGAGCTCCGCACCCGCTACGGGGTCGAGGCCGTCTCCAACGCCGAAGCCGCCAAGCGCGCCGACACCCTCATCCTCACCGTCAAGCCCCAGGACATGGCCAAGCTCCTCGACGAGCTCGCCCCGCACGTCCCCGCCGACCGCCTGGTCATCAGCGGCGCCGCCGGCATCCCCACCTCCTTCTTCGAGGAACGGCTCGGCCCCGGCACCCCCGTCGTCCGCGTCATGACGAACACCCCCGCCCTCGTCGACGAGGCCATGTCCGTCATCTCCGCCGGCAGCCACGCCACCGCCGAGCACCTCGCCCACGCCGAGGAGATCTTCGGCGGCGTCGGCAAGACCCTGCGCGTCCCCGAGTCCCAGCAGGACGCCGCCACCGCCCTCTCCGGCTCCGGGCCCGCGTACTTCTACTACCTCGTCGAGGCCATGACCGACGCCGGCATCCTCCTCGGCCTGCCCCGCGCCCAGGCCCACGACCTGATCGTCCAGGCCGCCATCGGCGCCGCCGTGATGCTCCGCGACAGCGGCGAGCACCCCGTCAAGCTCCGCGAGGCCGTCACCTCCCCGGCCGGTACGACGATCAACGCCATCGTGGAGCTGGAGAGGCACGGCGTACGCGCCGCCCTGATCGCCGCCCTCGAAGCGGCCCGCGACCGCAGCCGCGAGCTCGCCTCCGGCAACAGCTGAACCACGGCCGGTACGGGCCCCCGCGCGAACGGGGGCCCGCGGCCACACCCCTCAGGGCTCCAGCAGCCCGATGGCCCGGTACGCCCGGTCCACCACGGGCCGCGCCAGCTCCCGGGCCCGCCCGGCGCCCTCCCGCAGCACCTTCTCCACCTCCGCCGGATCGCCCGCCAGCTCCGCGTGCCGCTCCCGCACCGGCCGCAACAGCTCGACCACCGCGTCGGCGACGTCCCGCTTCAGCGCCCCGTAACCGCTGTACCCCTCGGCGAGCACGGCCGGATCGCCCCCGGTACACGCCGCCAGGATGTCCAGCAGGTTCGCGACCCCCGGCCGCGCCTCCCGGTCGTGGACCACCGCCCCGTCCCCGCTGTCGGTGACCGCCCGCATCACCTTCTGGCGCACGACCCCGGGCTCGTCGAGCAGATAGACGATCCCCGCCCCGTTCTCATGGGACTTCCCCATTTTCGACGTCGGGTCCTGCAGGTCCATGACCCGCGCGGCGACCGCCGGATGCGTGGCCTTCGGCACCGTGAAGGTGTGCCCGTACCGCTGGTTGAAACGCACCGCCAGATCCCGCGTCAGCTCGACGTGCTGCCGTTGGTCATCTCCCACGGGCACTTCCTGCGTCCCGTACGCCAGGATGTCGGCGGCCATCAGCACGGGATAGGTGAGCAGCGACAGCCGTACGCCCTCCCCGGACGCCTGCGCCTTCGCCGCCTTCTCCTTGTACTGGATCATCCGCCGCAGCTCCCCGTCGGTGGCGGTGCACTCCAGCAGGTACGCCAGCCGCGTGTGCTCGTCGACGTGGCTCTGTACGAAGAGCGTGCAGCGCTGCGGGTCCAGCCCGGCGGCGAGCAACAGCGTCGCCGCCTGCCTGCTCAGCCTCCGTACGCGCGCCGGCTCGTGCTCGACGGTCAGCGCGTGCAGATCGACGACGCAGAACAGCGCCTCGTCCGGTTCCTGTTCGGCGGCCACCCACTGCCGTACGGCCCCCAGGTAGTTGCCCAGCGTCAGGTGCCCGGTCGGCTTGACCCCGCTGAAGATCCTCGTCATGTCCTGCTCTCCCTCGTGTGAGTGGCTCGTGAGTGGCTGGTGATGCCGAGGCGACCGCGTCGGGCGACCGAGCCACTCCCGGAAGGGGAGAAACAAGAACGGCCGCCGTAGCGGCGGCCGTGAGCGCATGCGTGCTCGCGTGGAAGGTCGGCCGCCGTCAGGCGGCCCACCAGCGAAGGCTGAGCGTGAGCGCATGCGTAGTCATGGGCCCAGGGTAGACGGCCGGGGCGGGAAGGCGCCGTGAGTTTCGCGAACCCCGCGCGCCGCCGGCCGGTCAGCCGGGGTTGACACAGGTGTGCCTGATCCGTAAGGTTCTTCGAGTTGTCCGCAGTGAGCGCCGACCCCGGTCGGTCCCCGGACAGCCATTCCGCACTACCCATTCGAACGAGCGACGCACATCCGTCGTCCCGTTTTCATGCGTATTTGCGAATGAGGAATCCGTGTCCGAGGACGCCGCCGCCGATTAGGTTCGGGGGCGAGGAATCCGCTACTGTCTCACTCGCCGAAGGGCCCAACAGCCCCGAAGCACAGCCCGCTGACTGGGAGTCAGACCCGAAAGGATCTGATAGAGTCGGAATCGCCGGAAAGGGAAACGCGAAAGCGGAAACCTGGAAAGCGCCGAGGAAGTCGGACACGAAAGAGTCTGATAGAGTCGGAAACGCAAGAACAGAACGAAAGCCCGGAGGAAAACCCGCGAGGGTGAGTACGAAGGAAGCGTCCGTTCCTTGAGAACTCAACAGCGTGCCAAAAATCAACGCCAGAAGTTGATACCCCGTCCACTCCGGTGGATGAGGTTCCTTTGA